>NZ_JBJGEB010000004.1:0-261603 GCF_045062685.1 Neisseria oralis | reverse complement strand
GGAAATCAACACGCTGACGGCGAAGCTGGACGGGATGAGGGTCGGCGGGCGGAATCTCATTCGGGATTCGGCTGCCGAAGTGCGGAACGCGAATTACCTGATGCAAACCTATTCCCTGTCGGACAACACATTGCAGGAAGGCGAACCGGTCGTACTGACACTGTGGGGCGAATTGGGTTCAGACCGCGAGGCGTTCTGGCCGTTTAATTCGGATGGGTGGAACTGGCTGGGCGTCATGGAAAAGGTGTCCGACGGTGTTTACCGGATTGTTACGACATGGAAACGGTCGAAGAACAACCCGCCCAACGACCGCCTGCTGATTTATTGCGGCCCGACCACTGGCAAGACGACGTCCCGCATTGACCGTATCAAGCTGGAACGCGGCACTGTGGCGACGGACTGGACGCCCGCACCCGAAGACGGCGCCGCTGCGGCGTCCGAAGTGGCGGCGCAGTTGGCCGCCCATAAAACCGCGCAGGCTGAAGTCGACAAGGCGCAGACTGCCGACCTTACGGCGGCCAAGTCCGCGCTGGCTGGTGCTGTTGCCGACATCACGTCCATCAAAACCACGAAGGCTGACAAGTCAGAAGTAGCGGCATTGGCGCGTGCGACACTGGCTTCCGAATGGAAATCCGCGGCGGACGCCGCCAAGGCGGCTGCCGTTGCCGCCGCGCAAGCCGATGCCAAAACCAAGGCGGACGCCGCCCGGGCAGCAGCCGAAGCGGCGGCGCAAGCCAAAGCGGAGGCGGCTAAGACGGCAGCGGTCGCATCCGCGGCGGGTACTGCCCAAGCCAAAGCCGATGCAGCGAAAGCGGCGGCGATTGCTGATGCGGCAGCGAAAGACGCGGTCGTCAAGCAACAGGCGGCGGCAGATGCCAAAGCCAAGGCGGATGCTGCGTTGAGTGCGGCCAAAACGTATTCAGACGGCCTGAACCGCGATGTATCGGCGAAAGTTGACCGTTTGTCCGAAACCGTAACCCGTCAGGATTCGGCGCGAGCATCGGAAATCAACACGCTGACGGCGAAGCTGGACGGGATGAGGGTCGGCGGGCGGAATCTCATTCGGGATTCGGCTGCCGAAGTGCGGAACGCGAATTACCTGATGCAAACCTATTCCCTGTCGGACAACACATTGCAGGAAGGCGAACCGGTCGTACTGACACTGTGGGGCGAATTGGGTTCAGACCGCGAGGCGTTCTGGCCGTTTAATTCGGATGGGTGGAACTGGCTGGGCGTCATGGAAAAGGTGTCCGACGGTGTTTACCGGATTGTTACGACATGGAAACGGTCGAAGAACAACCCGCCCAACGACCGCCTGCTGATTTATTGCGGCCCGACCACTGGCAAGACGACGTCCCGCATTGACCGTATCAAGCTGGAACGCGGCACTGTGGCGACGGACTGGACGCCTGCGCCAGAGGACGGCGCCACTGCGGCGTCCAACTTGGCGGCGGTGGTGCAACAAACCAGCACCGCAGTTACCGAGCTTGGCGGCAAGGTGCAATCTTTATATACGCTGAAGACCGAAGCAATATCAGGCGGTCGTAAGGCGATTGCAGGAATTGCGATTGGTGCCGACGGGCAGACGGGCAGCGGTGAAATTCTGTTGATGTCCAATAAGGTGGGGTATGTTGACCCAAAAGATAAGTCTGTAACACCTGCGTTTGTAACAGTAATTGAAAACGGCAAGGCGAAACAGGCTTTGAACGGTGATTTATTCGCCACTGGTTCGATATTGGCTAAACATATCGCCGCAAATCAGACGATTGAAGCCCCAACACTGAACGGTGCGACGGTCAATGCCGGCTTGATTGTCGGCGGTACGATACGCGGCGCGAAAATTGAGGCTGTGGATTTGGAAGCGGCCAATATTATTGGGGATGTGGTGGCTGTTCGGACATTTGAGATGAGGCAATCGCCGCAGGGTTATTCTGAGTTAGTCTGTCAAATTCCAGAAAGCCGTAAGAGCAGGCGGACACTGATTGTTCCGCAAGTTTATGCGTTTGCTGAAAATGGCGCAAACGTTAGCTTGCAGCTTTATATGGACGGCGTTATTCAACGGGATATTGCCATTCAATCGCCGGAAAGGAGAATAGAGCACAGCAGTTCGCAATCATATAGTGCGTGGGTGCCGGGATATAATAAATCTTTTAACATCAATAACAAAATGGAAAATATTAATATTTCTCCTACACTTATTGCTGGACATATCCCGATTAATTTCTCTATCCCATATCATCTACCGAAAGCTGGCTGCGTATCGTTTCAACGGGTAATCGACGGAGCGGCGCATTCGCTGCATATCTTATGCAGGCTTAACGGTAATTTTGACTATTCATCGTTGGGTGATGTGTCCGGTATAGTTTGTTTAATCATTTAACCGCAGGCCGTCTGAATTTCAGACGGCCTTTATTTAACCTGAAAGGAAAAATCATGTCTAAAGACAAAAATCAAATCATTGTAGGTATCTCCCGTGAAATCGTCGATACAGAAACCGACAGTTCGGCGGCTTTCCATGTCATCCGTTATTTATCGCTTGATGTGGCGAGCGGGTTTCATTCCGTTACTGTGGACAGTTATGTCCGCCAATCGACGTTTGAACGCGGCGGGCGTGCTGTTGGCAGTATGCAGTTTAATTTGACGGGTAAACCGCCGCGCGGTTCCGATATTCAAGATTGGGCGTATCGTTCGATTGTGGCCGAAATTGAGGCGGGTACAACCGATTCGGCGGGCGCGCCGGTATTGGCAAACAGCCTGACCGGCGCAGATTTGGTTTATGCCGATTTGCCCGATGCCGTCTGATTCAAAAAAAAATCAAAGGCCGTCTGGAAGTTCAGACGGCCTTTCACATAAGGAAATGGAAAATGTCGGAACCGATTATAACCCCTGCCGCCATCTATACTTTCGGCGGCGTGGTCGGCGCGGGTCATTTGTTGGGTATGCCGGTTGATGCGGTCGTGCTAGGCGCGGTTGCTTCGGCTGCGGTAACCATGATAAGCGAACCGAAAAGCCGGTGGTTAGTTGTGGCCTATACAATCATCGGCGGGCTTCTAGGCGGAGCGTTCGCGCCGCCGCTGACCCATTTTTTAATAGGCGAAGCCATCGGCAGGCATCCGTCTTTGGGCGAACAGCGTCTTCAGTTTGCGCATGTGTTCGCGCCCGTAGTGGTTGGATTACTGTGGCAGGTGTTGTTGAAATTTGCCCGCACTGTCTGGCCGTCGTTCGAAAAACACGCGGACGATATTGTGGAATGGCTGCTGAATCTTCTGCCGTGGAGACCGAAATGAAATTGATTTTGTTGTTGGCATCGGCCATGCCGTCGGTAATTGTGTCATATCTGATGCTTTGCCGTCTTAATGCTCGTAAATGGAGTGCGGCGTCGCCTGAAGGTTGGACGTATTTGTTCTTTTTGGGCGGGGCGATATATACGTTTTATGTCGCATTCGTTTACGGATTTATGCCAACGGTGGGTAAGTTCATGATGGATATTGCCGCCTGCATATACTTTGGCAGCCGTTCATTGCGGGTGAAGAAGTGGCAGCGTTGGCGCGGTTTGAAACATTGATAAGAGGCCGTCTGAATTTCAGACGGCCTCTGTGTAAGGAAAGATAATGAATGAAAATCTACATCTGGACGGCAGCGGTTATGAACTGATTGTCGGCTGGGAGGGTAAGCGCAATCACTCTTACTTGGATAGCGTACGTATTCCGACTATTGGGATTGGCTTTGTGCGTTATACGTTGGGCGCACGTGCAGGTCATAAAGTGTGCATGGGCGATACGATGACGGATGAAGAAATCAAAGCAGAATTTCTGAATCAAATAAAATCGTATGAGAACGGCGTAAAAGAAGTTGTGAAAGTCCCCTTAACTCAATCGCAATTCAATGCCTGTGTATCTTTGTGTTACAACATCGGCGTTGCGGCATTTGCAAAATCAACGGTTGTTCGCCGTTTGAATGAACGCAAATACAAAGCTGCATGTGATGCGTTCGCAATGTGGAATAAAGCAGGCGGTAGGGTGATACCCGGTCTTGCAAACAGGCGGTCGTCAGAACAGAAGGAGTTTTTCAGAAATGGTTAGCGATTTACTGAAATACTGGAAGCCACTAGCGATAGTGGCGTTGTTGGCCGTTATTTTTGCTGCGTGGCATTTTGACCGTGCGGAGAAATATCAACGCGGGCGCGATGCGATGGCCGCCGAAATTTCAAACCGTCTGAAAGACGGTTATATCGAACAGGCGAAAACAGCGCGTGAAGCGGAGCAAAAAGCAGCTACCGCGATGGCCGAACGCCAAACCCAACTTGAAAAGGAAAAAGAAAATGCGAAACAAACTGTTACTGCTATGCGTTTTGAGCTTGACCGCTTGCAGCAGTACGCCAAACATCAAAGTAGCGTCCGAAACATGCCCGCAACCGCTACAACCGCCGCCGCATCTGATGGCGCGGCAGATTCCGCCGGTTGGCAGCTTTTCGGAAAGTGCGCGGCTGAATATGCTGGATTGGCAGAAACCGCCGATAGCCAAGCCGCGGATTTAAGGGAGTGGCAGGCATATGGACAAACGGTAATTGAGCAGTCAAAATAAAACCGCATTCTAGGGCGGCAAGATACCGCCCTAGAAATACGGATCAGGATAAGTTCAAGTCGTTTTCGGCATTCTTTATTGCTTCGTCAAATTCCAACCGCTGCGGTCGTTTACGCAGATTGACGTATCGTTCTAAACTTGCCCAAGTGTTATGTAGCGTTACCATCTGCATCTGCGGCGGGGTTGCGCCGTCTTCGGCAAGTCGCGTCGCGCCTTCATGTCGCAGGTCGTGAAAGCGCAAATCATTGATGCCCAGTACATGACATGCGCGGGTAAATGCCGCGCTGATGCTTTTGGGGTCAAGCGGAACCAAACTGTTCGGCGTTCCGTTGCATTTCAGCATCCGGCGGCGGGTTTCGGGTTCCGACAGAGCCGCAATCACGGGTAACGCTTGCGGGCGGACGTCGAACTTTTTGTCATTCCCTTTGCTGCCCTGCGGATGCTTGACGTCGCGTATCAGCCATTCCGCGCTGTCTGGGTGGTAGTCGTCCAGCATCATCCGACATATTTCGTCTTGCCGTCTGGTCGTGTAGATTGCAAGCCACATAATCAGGTGCATCGGAATCAGATTTGTTTGCCGCCAGTTAGTCCAATTTTGATAAAAAAATGTGGTTAGGCGTTGCAATTCGTCGCTCGTTGGCAGGCGGTTCCGTTTCGTTGATTTCGCTATGATTCCTGATTTACCCAAGCCTTCCGCTGCAAAGTCCAATTCTTGCCAGCTTACCGGCATATCCCAAACGTAAAATGCGTGTTTCAGAACGGTTCTGATATATTGCAGTTCTTGCAGCGCGGTAGATGCTGCAATCGGCTTGATGCCCTCTTGCGGAATGCCCCGCCGGCGCAGCATGATATGTTCGGCATAGTCGGATCGGCGTATCTTGTCGATGCGGACGCGGCCGATGGGGAACGATGCCAAAAACCGCAACCCCATCTGCTTCGAGCGTCCGGCGTTGTCGGCTTCCGTCAAATAACGGTCCACGGCTTCATGTAGCGTGGGGAACAGTTTATTTTTCTGACCGAACAAAATATCAGGGTTTAATTCTATTTCCGCTTCTCTGCGCTTTACCCATTCCGCCGCCATTGATTTTTTACTGAACGTTCGGCTTTCGGTAAAATTCGGATAGCCGTTTTTTCGGATACGGATAACCGCCCGATAGACGGTTGTACCGGAAGGATTGATGCGTTTTGAGATTGTGCCCATGCCACCATTTCCAATGTTTAAAATTATGGTGGCAGTATGGTACACGCTAAAACGCAAAACGGGTTAAAAATATACTAAATAGACTAGAATAATCAGTATGGAAAATTACGAAATTCCGTTAATAAACAAGAAAGTTATTGATTATAAAGGAACAAGGCGCGTATGTGTTGCGCCCATGCTAGACTGGACGGACCGCCATTTCCGTTATATGGCGCGACAAATTACTGAAAACGCATGGCTTTATAGCGAAATGATTAATGCCGGAGCCATCATATACGGTGATAAAGACCGTTTTTTAATGTTCAACGAAGGCGAGCAGCCCGTCGCCCTGCAACTGGGCGGCAGCGAACCGGCCGATTTGGCCAAAGCCGCCAAGGCCGCCGAAGAATACGGCTACAACGAAATCAACCTTAATTGCGGCTGCCCCAGTCCGCGCGTGCAAAAAGGCGCGTTCGGCGCATGTCTGATGAACGAGGTCGGATTGGTTGCCGATTGCCTCAATACCATGCAGGATGCCGTTGATATTCCTGTTACCGTCAAACACCGCATCGGTGTCGACCGCCAGACGGAATACGGCGTTGCCGCCGAGTTCGTCGGTACGCTGTATGAAAAAACGGCCTGCCGGACTTTCATCGTCCACGCGCGCAACGCATGGTTGGACGGCCTGTCGCCAAAAGAAAACCGCGAAGTGCCGCCGCTCAAATACGATTATGTCTACCGTCTCAAACAAGATTTTCCCGAACTTGAAATCATCATTAACGGCGGGATTACCACCAACGGACAAATTTCGGAACACTTAAAACATGTTGACGGCGTTATGGTCGGCCGCGAAGCCTACCATAATCCGATGATTATGCGCGACTGGGACCGGTTGTTTTACGGCGAAAGCAGCCCGCCGGTCGAGTATAACGATTTGGTTCGGAAGCTATACGAATACAGCCGCGCGCAGATTCAGGCCGGACGCGGCACTATTCTGCGCCATATCGTCCGCCACAGTCTCGGCCTCATGCACGGATTGAAAAACGCCCGAACCTGGCGGCGTATGCTTTCCGATGCTGCATTGCTGAAGGACAACGACGGCAGCTTGATTCTCGATGCTTGGCGGGAAGTGGAAAAGGCGAATATTTGGGAATAGGGAGAATGGTTTTCAGACGGCCTCTTTAAATTAGAGGCCGTCTGAAAATTTTTATGCAGGCTAATGGTAGAGTGACGTTTTTTACACGAAAAGGAGGCTCATTCCCGTGAAGGCAGAAATTTAGGTTTCAGGCGCTGCCACAATATTTAAACATTGCGGCAGCCTTGCAGAGTCTGGATTTACGCCTGCACGGGAATGACGACTCTCCATAAATACCGAATCCGCGTTATCAATACTTCACATGCACCGTTACTTTGTCGCGGTATTCGTCGGGGGTGTAGTCGGTGCTCCTCACTTCCGCATAGACAGTATGCGTCTGTTCGTTGCCGTCGCCGGTCTGATTGGATTTGACGCTGCCCGAACCGCTTTCGTTGTTGCCCCAGAAATGGGCATTTGATGAGGAAGATTTGCGTAATTGGTAAGGGACTTTGTCGGTATTGGTCGCGGCATGGTTGAGGGATTTCATTTCGCCTTTGCCATCTTGGTTGCCGTTGGAGGGAACCAGCCCGATGGAATAGGGGGTGCTGTTGGTGCAGCGGACGGTCAGGTTGCCCGACTGTTTCAGATCCGTACTGCCTGCGGTGTGCGTACCGAAGTCAATGTCGTCGGCGGCGGTGATTTCGCAGACGGGTGCAACATGGGCTTGGACGACGAAGGAGAAGCGGTTGTTGGTCAAGACGCTTCCGCAATCGGCTGGGTCGGGAGTGCCATAACGCTCAGCCTTCCAGCTTAAGGAGGTGGAGCCGCCGGTAAAGTCTGCGAGGTAATAGCCAGAAGTTGTGGGAATGGCGTTGTTTTGTCCGCTGATCAATCTGGCTCTGATGGGGATGGTTCCGCTAGCAGAAGTGTTAGGGGAGATACGCATGACGCCTGTTCCGACGCTGCTGGGAGAGTTTGCCGTGTTATCCGTTCCCCAGTTGGTATTATCGGGTTTAAGTAATGATAGTTGCAGTGTTTGGGCGTTATTCCCGCTATGAACCATTTTTCGGGGGGTATATATGTTTGTAAATCTTCGACCCCCGTCAATATTGAAGCACAGGCGCACTTTTACGGTATAAGCATCGTTATTGGCGCATTGGTAGTTGATGGTGGCTTGAATATCTTCCGGCTGGTTATTGTTCAGAAGGTTGACGCCGTTGCCTTGGCTTCCGAATACCAAGGCAGGATTGCCGTTGACGGTTCCGTTTCCTTGTACCGTCGCCGTACATTGCACAAACCTTCCGGCTACGCCGCTGTTTGCCCACGCTTGTCCTACGGACAGCGACAGCAGTCCGAATACGGCAGGCAATGCAGTCTGCCGCAGAAGGCGGTTTGCAGTTTTCAGACGGCCTTTTTTCATTATCATTTGCATATGATGTCTCCCAAATCCGGCAGAGTGTCCGGATTGCGTTCTTTGGGGTAATCGGCTTCAAACGAACAGTTGCCGCCGTTTTCGGGCAGTGCAACTGTGAAGCTGTTTTTACCCTCTTGCATGTTTTCAATATAGGTTTTGCCGTCGAAGCCGGTAACGGCAACGGGGTCGCCTTGTGCGTCAGCAATGGTACCGCCGCCCGGCAGCCATTGATTTTGTCCGTCTTTCAAGGTCATGGTGGCGGCGCGGGTACGGTGTATTTTAAATTCGACGCGCATACCGGAGCGTTCGGACGGGGCGATTTCGGCGACGGTGTGTTCAAGCTGTACGTCCAGCGGCAACTCGGTAATATCAACGCTGACGGTGTTTTTCTGGTAGGCGGAGAGATTGGGGATAAGTGCCAGCCCCCTGCGGTTGGTTTTGCCTACGGGCATGCCGCCCGCGCGGATGGGAACGTCCGCCATGCCGCCGGTGCTGACGACGGCGAAACTGTCGTTGACTTGGCGGGTGGCGAACAGGCCGCCGCCCATCAACACGATACCGCCGCGCCAGCCTGCGTTCCAGTTGTTACTGTCGGCATGGCTGTAGGTGTTTGCCCATCCGTCGCCGTAAACGCTGTGGTAGCGGATGTTGGCGTTAAGCGTATTTTTTCGACGTCCCGTCGTGTCTTCGGTTTGCTGCCAGCTCAAGCCCCAGTTGGTGCTGTTCAGACCGCTGCCGGTTTTGTTCAGCGTCATTTGGTAGCTGTTGTCGCGGCCGTTACGTCCTGCGCCTGCCGAAGCCGAATAGCCTTTGTCCAAGTTGACGGACAAACCTGCGTAGAGGCTCAGTTCGTGTTTGCCGTTGAAATTTTTGGCGGCGCTGGTATAGAGGCTGGCGCGTTTTTTCAGATTGCGGCTCCAGCTGAAAGAACCGATGTTGTCGGCAGGCCGTCCTTCAGTGCGCGAATGCAGGTACGACAGACTGAACGAACCGAGTTTGTCGCTGCTCCATCCTGCGGATACGGAAGCGGAGGTGCTGCCGTGTCTGTCGTCGGTTGGGCGGCGGTCGTCATAGGCGGTATCACCCAGTTCGGCGAAACGGCCGTCGGATTTGTTCCAGCCTGCACTGAAAGAGGTTTGGCGCCATTGTGTGCTGAAAAACGCGCTGCTGCGTTGTCCGGTTTGTCCGGCGAAGCGGCTTTGAGCATGAGTCAGGTTGAGCTGGCCCAACGAGCCGAGCAGGGTGTCGGCGGAAATGCCGATTTGGCGATAGCCGTGTGCGGCTTCACCGTGGATTTGCGCGGTCAGAAAGTTGGTCAGGCCGTAGCGCAAAGTGCCGCTGGCGGCAGGATCGGACTGGTATTTTGCGGAACGGACGCCGTAGTCGCGGCGGACATAGCCTGCTTCAAGCGACCATTCGTTAAGGCCTTTGGCCAGCAGGCCGCTGCCGCCGTAAAGCGGCATATCGACGACGACGGTACGCCCTAAAACGTCGGTGGCGACGACTTGCGCGTTGCTGCGGCCGCTGATGGTGGGGGGGAGGACCAGTTCGTATTCGCCTGCCGCGATGTCGCGGCTCATCTGTTTCACACCGTCAAGATAGAGGTCGACGGTGCCGGGCAGGGTGCTGCGGCCGAGATAGGAGCGCAGCGGTGCGGTCTGTTTCCACGGTTGCGTGTTGTAGGTACGGGAAAGTTTGATGCCGCCGATGCGGGTTCCGCCCCACGAACCTAACTGTCCGGTCAGTGTGTCGCCGACGGTCAGCGACAGGCCGCGTTCCGGCCAAACCGTGCGCCAGTAGGTATCCAAGCGGGCGTCGCTGCGATGGTTTTCGCCGTCGCGGGCATGGCTGCGGTTGGCAAACTGGGTGTGGTTCAGATAACCCCAAGGCGTGGTCAGGCGCAGTTCGCCGAATACGCCTTGGGTGCTGCCGCCGGAATTGTTGCGCGAAAAATTGGTGTCATAGTTCAACACGGCTGCAAAACCCGGGCGGCCGATTGGGTAGCGGTTTTCTTTTTGTTCGCCGATACGGGTGGTTTTCAGATCGGGCTGCCATTCCAACGGCGCGGTAATGTCCAGGATTTGCGTGGCGGCATCGTATTTTGCCTGCAAGCCGGGCACGGAGGCGAGATCGAACCATACGCCTGCGCCGGGTGCGGACGCCCCATCCTGTATTTCAGGCGTAACTCCGCCTTTGCCTGCTTCGGCAGCAGTTTCAGACGGCAACACGACACCGTAGGCACGCAGCGATTCGGCGCGGGCATACAGCACGCCGTTGCGCGACATAAAGGGGGCGATACCGTCGCGCACACTGCCGTTGACCGTTACCTGAGGATAAACGGTCAGCCACGCTTGCTCGTAGGCAACGGGCGCGGCCTGCGGCAGGATGTCCTGTGCAGGCGTGGGCAGGGCGTACAGACACAGCATCAGTGCGGCAGTCAGCCGGCTGAGCCGTATCTTGGGGTCAAGGGGTAGCAAACCGGACCTCCGGCTGGGTTGCGCCGCCGTTTACCGTGGCATTCAGACGGCCTTGGCTGAATACGGCGGGAGAAACGTCCAGTTCGCGTTTCCATGTATTGCCGGGCAATACATAACCGGCCAAGCCGCCGGCCAAAGTCAGCGGTTCTTTGGCTGAGGCCGTCTGAAGGTTGATATTGCTCAGTTGCGCGTGGGCGGTACCGCTGTTTTCGGCGACCAGCACCGTTTTTCCGTTGGCGTTTTTTTCCGCGCGCCAGTTCAACTTGGCTTCGGCATTGTTTTGGACATTGGTAAACAGCGGCAGGGAATAGCGCATGACAAATTGCAAACCTTTGCGCGGTTTGGCCTGCGGTGCGGGCAGTTCGTCCACAATCAGGCGGTAGGCTTCTTCCACCGGTTTTTCAGACGGCCTGATGCGTATCACGCGGAACTGTTGCTTGGCTCCCGCTTCGAGTTTGACCATAGGCGGGCTGGCAATCACCGCATCGGTGGGAGTAAGGACTTCGTTCCCTTTTTCGTCCTGCGACCAACTGTAAACGCGCACTTGCGCCGTTAACGGTTCGCTGCCCGTATTGCCCAAAGTAAAAATGCCCGCCCGCTGTTTTGCGGGCAGGGACAAAGATGTCGGATTAACCTGCAAACCGGCGGCATGGGCATGAAATGCCCCCACCGCCGCCAGCATACCGACTAGTGTGCTGATTGTTTTTTGCATGAGGTTTTTGGTTTTTGGTTGAGATATTTTTTTAGTAAGCCAAGGTTACTTTTACTTGGTCTTGATATGTATCGACGAATTTGTCCAGTTCGCCTGCGGGTACTGCGGCGAAGACGGGTAATTTGATGGTCGCGTTCGAATCCAAACCTTTACCAGTCAGAGACAATACGTCGGAACCCGTACCCCAAGGATTGGAGGTTGCAGTTTCTGTGATTGTCGTGGTCAATCCAGAGCCAGTAACAGTCGGTTTGTAAAGTTGGTAAGCGATGGTGTCGGTATTTCCTGAAGTAATGCCTTGCATGGTACCTTTACCATTTGCGGTCTTAACATTCTGAGGTTCCAAAGCTACGGTGAACGGTGTGTTTTTACTGCAATTAATTTGAATGCCGTTGCTTGCGCCGCCAACGTTGTTTTTGTCAATTTGGAGAGAAGAGGAAGAGGCAGTGTGGGTGCCGAAATCAATGTCTGCCCCTGCAAGATTCGGGGAGTCGGTAGTAATTTTGGTACCGCTCAATCCTGTATCTGTAGTTAATACCTCACAAGTACCGGTTAATTTGAGATGTACGTTAAACATGCCTGTTCTTTCAGCCGCCATCGCAGAAGTGCTGAATGCGAGAGCAGAAGTCAAAGCCAGAGCGGTTAAGGTGAATCGGGTTTTCATATGATTATCTCCGTAATGAACGTTTTTAAGTGTTAGAAAAACAGGTTTTTGAGCCTGTATGATGTTTTACGCGGTCAGTTTTTGTGCCTGAACGGTATGTGATGGCATTATTATTCTTTAGGCTGACTGTTGCAACGCGATATTGTTTCTTATTTTGTAATCTATTGTTCTGTCTGTTATTTTTGTAAATATTTTGTGTAGTATTTTTGCAAATTGTATATGATAAACGGTAATTTTTCCTGATGGTAGGCCGTCTGAAAACTTGTGTGACGGTTTCAGACGGCCTGGAAATTGTTCTGTAACGGGAATGCGGCAATGCGGGATTTTTTGCTGCGATTCTGTTCTTTAGAAATTGTCGGGCAAACTGGAGGGTTATCGGACGGGATTGTCCGTTCCGTCGATAAATATATAGAGAGGCCGTCTGAAATTTGTTTTTCAGACGGCCTCTCTATTAAGCCGGAAACCTAAAATCCGGTTTTACAGGCTGTAATACATTTCAAATTCCAAAGGATGCGGCGCCATGCGGATGCGGCGTACGTCTTCTTCTTTGAAGGCGATGTAGCTGTCGATCCAGTCTTTGCTGAACACGCCGCCGCGCAGCAGGAATTCGTGGTCGGCTTTGAGCGCGACGAGTGCTTCTTCCAAAGAGGCGCAGACGGTTGGAACGAGTGCGTCTTCTTCCGGCGGCAGGTCGTAGAGGTTTTTATCGGCAGGGTCGCCCGGGTGGATTTTGTTTTGAATGCCGTCCAAACCCGCCATCAGCAGGGCGGCGAACGCCAAGTATGGGTTGGCAGTCGGGTCGGGGAAACGCGCTTCGATGCGGCGTGCCTTGCTGCTGTTCACGGACGGGATGCGGATGGACGCGGAACGGTTTTTGGCAGAGTAGGCGAGTTTGGTCGGCGCTTCGAAGTGCGGCACGAGGCGTTTGTAGGAGTTGGTGGACGGATTGGTAATCGCGTTCAGGGCTTTGGCGTGTTTGATGATGCCGCCGATGTAGTAGAGCGCGGTGTCGCTCAAGCCGGCGTAGCCGTCGCCTGCGAACAGGTTTTGACCGTCTTTCCAGATGGATTGGTGGACGTGCATGCCGCTGCCGTTGTCGCCCATGATGGGTTTGGGCATGAAGGTGGCGGTTTTGCCGAAGTTGTGGGCGACGTTTTGGATGACGTATTTCATGTCTTGGGTTTGGTCGGCGCGTTTGACCAAGGTGGCAAAGCGCGTGCCGATTTCCATTTGGCTGCCGGTGCCGACTTCGGCGTGGTGGACTTCGACTTCGATGCCGAGTTCTTCCAAAATGTTCACCATGGCGGAACGCAGGTCTTGTCCGGCGTCAATCGGGGCGACGGGGGCGTAGCCGCCTTTGACGGTAGGGCGGTGGCCGGTGTTTTGACCGTCCATGTGCAGGCCGCTTGCCCATGCGCCGCTTTCGGACGTGATTTCGTAACGGGTTTTGTGCATATCGGTTTCAAACTCTACGCCGTCGAAGACGAAGAATTCGGGTTCGGGGCCGAAGTAGGCGGTGTCGCCGATGCCGGAGGATTTGAGGTAGGCTTCGGCACGACGGGCGATGGAGCGCGGGTCGCGGTCGTAGCCTTGACCGTCGGCGGGGTCGATGACGTCGCAGGTGAGGACGACGGTGGTGTCATCGTAGAAGGGGTCGATGAAGGCAGTTGCAGGGTCGGGGCGCAACTGCATGTCGGATGCCTGAATGCCTTTCCAGCCGCCGATGGACGAGCCGTCAAACGCCTGACCGTTTTCAAACCACTCTTCAGGGTCGTCGAGGACGATGCGGGCGGGGACGGTGAAGTGGTGCTGCTTGCCTTTGGTATCGGTAAAGCGCAAATCTACGAAGCGGGCTTCGCTTTCTTCAATCAGCCTGACGGCGTTTTTGATGGACATTTTCGGCTCCTAAAAAGTAAGAAATGGAATTCGGCAAGTGCGTGGTTCCGCTGGTTTCCCGATAACGCTATTTTGCCATAAGACGGGCGCGAAAAACACGGGGCGGCGTGAGAAATGACGGACTTGGCCGTCTGAAACCAACAGAGAGTTTAAGCGGTAAAATATAGTTTCAGACGGCCTGATTGTCAACAATTTATCAGGTGTCTATATGCGGGCAGGGTTTGCCGCAACGTTTTTATTTTTTCGAGCTGCTCGCGGCAAGATTTCAGACGGCCTGCGGGAAATTTTGCAGAAACGTGCGGATAGGTATCGGAGCCGAAATAAAAACAAAGAAAGTATGCGGTTAAAAACATGGCTATAATAGCGCATCTTTAAATTCCGGTTCGAGAGCATACGAATGATGAACGACAAGCCCCGTTATGCCGTAATCGGCAATCCTGTTGCGCACAGCAGGTCGCCGGAAATACATCGGCAGTTTGCCGCGCAGGAATATGTTGAAATCGAATATGTCCGGATTTGCGCCGAAATCGGCGGATTCGCGCAGGCGGCAGAACGGTTTTTCGCCGAAGGCGGGCAGGGGGCGAATGTTACCGTTCCCTTCAAAACCGATGCTTTCGACTGGGTGGACGAACATTCCGAACGCGCGGCCGCCGCCGGAGCGGTCAATACTGTTATCCCTTTGGGCGGCGGCAGGTTTCTCGGCGACAACACCGACGGCGCGGGTTTGGTCGGCGATATGGTGCGGCAGGGCGTTTCTCCGAAGGGGAAGCATATCCTGCTGCTGGGCGCGGGCGGGGCGGTACGCGGCGTGCTCCCCTCGTTGCTGGACGAACGTCCGGCAAGCGTTACCGTCGCCAACCGCACGCCTGAAAAAGCACGCGTGTTGGCAGGGCGGTTCGGCGTTCAGACGGCCTTAATGCAGGACTTGCCCGCAGGATATTTCGATGTGGTTATCAACGGTACTTCATGCGGGTTGAGCGGGCAGCTTCCCGATATTGCGCCCGCAGTGTTCGGCAAATGCAGTTTGGCTTATGACATGGTTTACGGCAAAGGGGCGGAACCGTTTTTGGATTTCGCCCGCAAGAGCGGTGCGGCGAAAACGGCCGACGGGTTGGGAATGCTGGTCGGACAGGCCGCAGTTTCCTACCGGCTTTGGCGCGGATTCGAACCGGACGCCGTATCCGTGATTGAATATATGAGGGACCGCTGACATGTTCCGCATCATCAAATGGCTGATTGCTCTGCCGGTCGGCGTGTTTATTTTCTTTAATGCCTATGTGTACGGCAATATCATTACTTACCGCGCCGTCGCCCCATACCAAACCGCGTTCATGAGCATGCGGATGAAGCAGTTTGCGCAGGAAGGGAGCGATGTGCCGCTGGACTACCGTTGGGTGTCGTATAACCAGATTTCGCCAAACCTGAAAAAAGCACTGATTGCCTCGGAAGATGCCAAGTTCGCCGAGCATGCGGGATTCGACTGGGGCGGTATTCAGTATGCCATCAAACGCAATCGCAAAACTGGCAAGGTGAAGGCGGGCGGCTCGACCATCAGCCAGCAGCTTGCCAAAAATCTTTTTTTGAACGAAAGCCGCAGTTATATCCGCAAAGGCGAAGAAGCGGCGATTACGGCAATGATGGAGGCGGTTACCGACAAAGACCGCATTTTCGAGCTTTATCTGAATTCAATTGAGTGGCATTACGGCGTGTTTGGTGCGGAGGCTGCGGCACAGAAATTTTTCCATAAACCCGCCGCCAACCTGAGCAGACAGCAGGCCGCCTCCCTTGCCGCGCGCGTACCTGCCCCGTTATTTTATGCGAATAATCCGAAGAGCAAACGCCTGCGTGCGAAAACGAATATTATTTTGCGCCGCATGGGTTCGGCAGAGCTGCCGGATACGGAATAGTTATCCGGTTACAAAAAGCAGTTTGCGTTTTGTTGCAAAAGGCCGTCTGAAAACACGATTTCCAAATAGGGATTCCGTTTTCAGACGGCCTTTTGATATTTCCTATCAATGCAATAGTCAAACAAGCAGAAAAACGGCATAAGGTATCAAGATATGTAGTCGTCCTTGAATTTTGGTTGGCTTTTTACTCTAGTTAATGTAATTAAATTTCAAGAAGGGGAAATAGTAAAAAGGCTATCTGGTAATCTTCTTTATAGTACAGATAATTATGTAGGTGGGTGTAATAGAATTTAAATGTAAAAACAGTTTATTTTTACTATGAATGGTAGTATTCTTTCAAGTAGGAAGATTTATCAACTAGGAGAATGCTATGTCAGCACAATATGATTCAGCCGATTATTTAAACAAAGTCGATGCATGGTGGCGCGCTGCCAACTATATTTCCGTAGCGCAGATGTACCTGAAAGACAATCCGCTGCTCATGCGTCCGATTCAGGCTTCCGACGTTAAAGCTCATCCAATCGGACACTGGGGTACGATTGCAGGTCAAAACTTTATCTATGCCCACTTAAACCGGGCCATCAATAAATATGATTTGAATATGTTTTACATCGAAGGTCCCGGACACGGCGGCCAAGTGATGGTGTCAAACTCATATCTTGACGGAAGTTACTCCGAAATCTATCCGAACATCACCCAAGACGAAGCCGGCTTGAAACAGTTGTGCAAAATCTTCTCATTCCCCGGCGGCATTGCATCCCACGCCGCACCTGAAACTCCGGGTTCCATCCATGAAGGCGGCGAGCTGGGTTACGCTCTGTCCCATGCAGTCGGTGCCGTTTTGGATAATCCCGACGTAATCGCTGCCACAGTTATCGGTGACGGTGAAGCGGAAACAGGTCCTCTGTCTGCCGGCTGGTTCTCCAATGTCTTCATCAATCCGGTTAACGACGGTGCGGTATTGCCGATTCTGTACCTGAACGGCGGCAAAATCCACAATCCGACCATTCTGGCGCGTAAATCCGACGAAAGTCTGCGTTTGTACTTCGAAGGTTTGGGCTGGGATCCGATTTTCGTAGAGGCCACCGACTACGCAACCACTCACAAAGTGATGGCTCAGAAACTGGACGAAGCCATTGAAAAAATCAAAGCCATCCAAACCAAAGCGCGTGCAGGCAAAGCCGAAGAGGCCGTTATGCCGAAATGGCCGGTGTTGGTTGCCCGTCTGCCCAAAGGCTGGACCGGCCCGAAAGTATGGAACGGCGAACCTATCGAAGGCGGTTTCCGTGCGCACCAAGTGCCGATTCCTGCCAGCTCGCACGATATGGCGACTGTAGACTCTTTGGTCGAATGGCTGAAATCTTACCGTCCTGAAGAATTGTTCGATGCAAACGGTACGTTCAAAGCCGAACTGCGTGACATTTCGCCCAAAGGCGATCGCCGCATGTCGACCAACCCCATTACCAATGGCGGTATCAATCCGCGTCCGCTGAATACTGCGGATTGGAAAAAATTTGCCTTGGATAATTCCGACCGTGGTTCAATCATGGCTCAAGACATGATTGAATTTGGCAAATACGCTGCCGAACTGGTTAAAGCCAACCCTGACAACTTCCGTATCTTCGGTCCGGACGAAACCAAATCCAACCGTATGAACGAAGTGTTCAAAGTAACCAACCGCCAATGGCTGGAACCTATCGACAAAGCCTACGACGAATGGATGTCTCCGGCAGGACGCGTGATTGACTCCCAGCTTTCCGAACACCAGGCCGAAGGTTTCTTGGAAGGTTATGTATTGACCGGCCGCCACGGTTTCTTTGCCAGCTACGAATCTTTCCTGCGCGTGGTTGACTCTATGGCGACCCAGCACTTTAAATGGCTGCGCAAATGCAAAACCCACGCTCCGTGGCGCAAGTCTTATCCGTCGCTGAACCTGATTGCCACTTCGACCGTGTTCCAGCAAGACCACAACGGTTATACCCACCAAGACCCGGGTATGTTGACCCATTTGGCGGAGAAAAAACCGGAATTTATCCGCGAGTACCTGCCTGCCGATGCCAACAGCCTGCTGGCGGTGATGTCGGAAGTATTGTCTTCCAAAGACAAGGTGAACCTGATTGTGTCGTCGAAACATCCGCGTCCGCAATTCTACTCTGCCGCCGAAGCGGAAGAGCTGGTGCGCGAAGGTTATAAAGTCATCGATTGGGCTTCTACCGACAAAGGCGGTGAACCTGATGTCGTGATTGCCGCTGCCGCAACCGAACCGAACTTGGAAGCGTTGGCTGCGATTACCATCTTGAACAAACAGTTCCCCGAACTGAAAATCCGCTTCATCAACGTGGTGGACATCCTCAAGCTGCGCCATCCGAAAGTTGATCCGCGCGGCTTGACCGACGAGCAGTTCGATGCCCTGTTTACCAAAGACAAACCGGTTATCTTCTGTTTCCACGGTTACGAAGGCATGGTTCGCGACATTTTCTTCGACCGCCACAACCACAACCTGCGTATCCACGGCTACCGCGAAAACGGCGATATTACCACTCCGTTCGATATGCGCGTGTTGTCGGAAATGGACCGTTTCCACGTTGCCAAAGATGCGGCGCTGGCCGTATACGGCGACAAAGCGCAAGACTTTGCTAAGAAAATGGATGACACGCTGGCGTTCCACCACAGCTACATCCGTGAAAACGGCGAAGACATCCCTGAAGTACGCAACTGGAAATGGGAAGCGCTGAAATAATAAAATAAATCGGTATTTGAAAGACTGATAGAGGCCGTCTGAAAGCAAATTTCAGACGGCCTTTTTGATTGGCTGGACGTCCTGGAGAGGGTAGGCGGACGGTTTCCCGTCGACAGTCCGAAACACGTTCCGCAAGGAATGATGCAGCCGGATAATCCTGACCAAACCACTCAACTATCAGCGGTAAAATCTGCTAAAATGGCAGGCCATACCGAATAAAACCAAAAAGGCACACAAATCATGGCACTTTTGCAGATTTCCGAACCCGGCATGTCTGCCGCACCGCATCAGCACCGTTTAGCCGTAGGCATTGATTTGGGTACGACCAACAGCCTTGTCGCAACCGTGCGCAGCGGCAGTGCGGCCTGTCTGCCCGATAAAGAAGGGCGCGTTACCCTGCCTTCGGTTGTGCGCTATGCTGAAAACGGCGATATGGAAATCGGCTACGGCGCCTTGAAGGCGCAGAAAACCGATCCTGTGAACACCGTCAGTTCTGCCAAACGCCTTATCGGACGGGTGTTGGATGATTTGTCACAGGAAAGGCATTACCTGCCTTACCGTTTCGGCGAGAGCGGCCATATTGTCGAGCTGAACACCCGCCAAGGTGCAAAAACGCCTATCGAAGTGTCGTCTGAAATCCTCAAAGCCCTCAAATCGCGTGCCGAAGAAACTTTAGGCGGTGATTTGGTCGGCGCCGTCATTACCGTTCCCGCCTATTTCGACGATGCACAACGCCAAGCCACCAAAGATGCCGCGCGTTTGGCGGGCTTGAACGTATTGCGCCTGCTCAACGAGCCGACCGCCGCCGCGATTGCCTACGGGCTGGACAACGCCTCAGAAGGCACGTTTGTCGTTTACGACTTGGGCGGCGGTACGTTCGACGTATCCGTATTGCAACTGACCAAAGGGCTGTTTGAAGTCAAAGCCACCGGCGGCAACAGCGCATTGGGCGGCGACGATTTCGACCACCGCCTGTTCTGCCACCTGCTCGAACAAAACGACCTTTCCAAACTCAACGAGCGCGACAGCCAGCTTCTGCTTTCCCTTGTCCGCGCCGCCAAAGAACAACTGACCAGCCAAACCGAAGCCGTCGTCGAAGCCACGCTTTCAGACGGCCGCAAAATCCATACCGTCATTACCCGCCAAGAATTTCACCACCTGACGCAAAATCTGGTGCAAAAAACCATAGAGCCGGTTAAACAGGCACTGAAAGACGCAGGTGTGACCAAAGCCGACATTAAAGGCGTGATTATGGTCGGCGGTTCCACCCGTATGCTGCACGTCCAACAAGCGGTCGCCACCTTCTTCGGACAAACCCCGCTGAACAACCTCAATCCCGACGAAGTCGTCGCGCTCGGCGCCGCCATACAGGCGAACGTCCTTGCTGGTAACAAAACCGACGGCGAATGGCTGCTGCTGGACGTTACCCCCCTGTCGCTCGGTTTGGAAACCTACGGCGGACTCGCCGAAAAAATCATCCCGCGCAATTCCACCATCCCCACCGCGCGCGCGCAGGATTTCACCACCTTCAAAGACGGCCAGACCGCCATGACGATACACGTCGTACAAGGCGAGCGCGAACTCGTTTCCGACTGCCGCAGCCTTGCCAAGTTTACCTTACGCGGTATTCCGCCCATGACCGCAGGCGCAGCACGTATCCGCGTTACCTTCCAAGTTGACGCCGACGGCTTGCTGTCCGTTTCCGCACAAGAACAAAGCACCGGCGTACAGGCGCAAATCGAAGTCAAACCTTCCTACGGCTTGGACGACGACACCATCACCCAAATGCTCAAAGACAGCATGAGCAACGCCGCCGAAGACATGGCGGCACGCGCCCGCGCCGAAGCCGTGGTCGAAGCCGAAAGCCTGACCGACGCAGTCAACGCCGCCCTTGAGTTGGATAGCGATTTGCTGGATGCCGAAGAGCTTGCACAAATCCAGCGAGACATCGCCGATTTACAAGGTCGTCTGAAAGACGGCAACGCCGAAGACATCCGCGCCGCCGTCGCCAAACTCAGCCGCAGCACCGACAACTTCGCCGCCAAACGTATGAACCGCAACATCCAACGTGCGCTGACAGGGCAGAGTGTCGATAATATTTGATGCTTAAACGGTTTCAGACGGCCTCGAAAGACACCAAGGTCGTCTGAAAGTCTAGTATCCAAACCGATCCGATTTCTTCTATGAGACTCTGGCACCAAACCCTCATCCCGCTACTCCCCCGCGCCCAGCTTTTGGGGCAACACCGCGAATGCGCCGCCTTACGCGGAGCAGGCTGGGGCAGACCGCACGCGACGGTGAATTACGTTTTCACCCATTCGCCTGACAAGCTCTATCTGTATCACGCGTTGATTATGGAAGAAATGGAAAAACGCGGTTACAAACCCGACCCGTTGTGGAAAGACCCGCTGTACCGCGGCAAAGCGGTTGCCCCTTATCCCGCACACGATACCGAAGCCGCTGATTCGCCGATTTACCCCGAACACGATGATGCTTATCTGGACGAATGTCTGGAAAATTTAAAAAATAAAGGTATCGTGTTGTAAACAGTTTCAGACGGCCTTATGGTTTCATTTGTCAGGCCGTCTGAAAACAATCCGACCACAACCACTTTTAAACAACCGAGACAATAAAAATGCCCAAAATCACCGTACTCCCACACGCCGTATTATGTCCCGAAGGCGCAGTCATCGAAGACGCACCCGAAGGCAAAACCGTCCTTGACGTGCTGCTCGACCACGACATCGAAGTCGATCACGCTTGCGAAAAATCCTGTGCCTGCACCACCTGCCACGTCATCATCCGCAAAGGCTTCGACAGTTTGGAAGAACCGACCGAATTGGAAGAAGACCTGCTAGACCAGGCATGGGGTCTGGAAGCCGACTCGCGCCTGAGCTGTCAGGCGATGGTTGCCGACGAAGACTTGGTGGTGGAAATTCCAAAATACACCATCAACCACGCGCGTGAAGAGCATTAATCCATAAAGGCCGTCTGAAAAAACTCAGGGCGGGATTTTCAGACGGCCTGATAACGCAATCCCGAAACACAAAGGACAAATCATGAAATGGACTGATACCCGGCGCATTGCCGAAGAACTCTACGATCTGCATGGCGACAGCATCGACCCCAGAACCGTACGCTTTACCCAACTGCGCGACCTGATTATGGCGCTGCCCGACTTTGACGACGATCCCGCCCGTTGCGGCGAACGTATCCTCGAGGCCGTGCAGCAGGCATGGATTGAGGAAACGGAATGATGGCTGATTTATTAAAATAATTCATGTTAAATCGGAAAATTTGTAAATTGACTCATGCAAGTCGAAGATTTAAGATAAACAGAATAAAGTAATAAAATATAAAGAAAGCGCAACATGAGCTACGCCAGACAGATTAACGAGTTGAATAGCAGCATTGCCGATTTGAACGGCAACATCAATGTATCGTTCGAGTTTTTTCCGCCGAAAAACGAACAGATGGAAACCATGCTGTGGGACTCTATCCGACGTCTGCAAACCCTGCGTCCGAAATTCGTCTCCGTTACCTACGGCGCCAACTCCGGCGAACGCGACCGTACGCACGGAATCGTCAAAAGAATCAAACAGGAAACGGGGCTGGATGCCGCGCCGCACCTGACCGGCATCGATGCCACGCCCGACGAATTGCGCCAAATCGCCAAAGATTACTGGGACAGCGGCATCCGCCGCATCGTGGCGTTGCGCGGCGACAAGCCCGCCGGTTACGACAAAGAACCTTTTTACGCGTCCGATTTGGTCAAGCTGCTGCGAGAGGTGGCGGATTTTGATATTTCCGTGGCTGCTTATCCCGAAGTGCACCCCGAAGCCAAATCGGCGCAGGCGGATTTAATCAATCTGAAACGCAAAATCGACGCAGGTGCGAATCATGTCATCACACAGTTTTTCTTTGACGTGGAGAGCTATCTGCGTTTCCGCGACCGCTGCGTGATGATGGGTATCGACGCCGAAATCGTACCGGGCATCCTGCCCGTTACCAACTTCAAGCAGTTGGGCAAAATGGCGAAAGTTACCAACGTCAAAATTCCGGCATGGCTGGCGAAAATGTACGAAGGGCTGGATGACGACCAGACCACGCGCAATCTGGTGGCGGCCAGTATTGCAATGGACATGGTGAAAGTATTGTTGCGCGAAGGCGTAAAAGACTTTCATTTCTACACGCTCAACCGCAGCGAACTGACTTACGCCATCTGCCACACTTTAGGCATACGGCCTTATTAATTAAATGACACGAATCCCTTTGAATTAACGGATAAATCCCATTTCCCCAGGAGAGCAATATGACAACATTACATTTTTCAGGTTTCCCGCGCGTAGGCGCATTCCGCGAATTGAAGTTCGCCCAAGAAAAATACTGGCGCAAAGAATTGAGCGAACAGGAGCTGCTGGATACGGCCAAAGGTCTGCGTGAGAAAAACTGGAAACATCAGGCGGCTGCCGATGCCGATTTCGTGGCTGCGGCCGACTTCACTTTCTACGACCACATCCTCGACCTGCAAGTTGCCACCGGCGCGATTCCCGCCCGTTTCGGCTTCGACAGCCAGAAGCTGACTTTGGAACAATACTTCCAACTGGCACGCGGCAATAAAGACCAGTTTGCCATCGAAATGACCAAATGGTTCGACACCAATTATCACTACCTCGTACCGGAATTTCACGCCGATACCGAATTTAAAGCCAACCCCGCGCATTATGTGCAGCAGCTTAAAGAGGCGCAGGCATTGGGTCTGAAAGCCAAGCCGACCGTAGTCGGCCCGCTGACGTTCCTGTGGCTGGGCAAAGAAAAAGGTTCGGCGTTCAACCGCCTCGACCTGCTGCCGAAACTGCTGCCGGTATACGCGGAACTCTTGAACGCTTTGGTAGAAGCGGGCGCGGAGTGGATTCAGATCGACGAACCCGCCCTGACTCTCGACCTGCCCGAAGAGTGGGTGGCGGCTTACCAAAACGTTTACGCCGCTTTGAGCAAAGTAAACGCCAAAATCCTGTTGAGCACATATTTTGGTTCGGTAGCCGAACACGCTTCCCTGCTGAAATCTCTGCCTGTCGACGGCTTGCACATCGACTTGGTGCGTGCGCCCGAACAGTTGGCCGCATTCGCCGACTACGACAAAGTCCTGTCCGCCGGCATCATTGACGGCCGCAACATTTGGCGTGCCGACTTGGATAAAGCCTTGGCCGTGTTGGAACCGTTGAAAGCGAAATTGGGCGATCGCTTGTGGATTTCCAGCTCATGTTCGCTGCTGCATACCCCTTACGATTTGTCGGTTGAAGAAAAACTGAAAGCCAACAAGCCCGATTTGTACTCTTGGCTGGCCTTCACCCTGCAAAAAACGCAGGAACTGAAAGTATTGAAAGCCGCGCTTTCAGACGGCCGCGAAGCCGTTGCCGCCGAACTGGCCGCCAGCCGCGCCGCCGCCGATTCCCGCGCCAACAGCAGCGAAATCCACCGCGCGGAAGTCGCCAAACGCCTTGCCGATCTGCCTGCCAACGCAGACCAACGCAAATCTCCGTTTGCCGACCGCATCAAAGCGCAACAGGCATGGTTGAACCTGCCTCCATTGCCGACCACCAACATCGGTTCTTTCCCGCAGACTACCGAAATCCGCCAAGCACGCGCCTCCTTCAAAAAAGGCGAACTCTCCGCCGCCGATTACGAAGCCGCGATGAAAAAAGAAATCGCCTATGTGGTTGAAGAACAGGAAAAATTGGATTTGGACGTATTGGTACACGGTGAAGCCGAGCGTAACGACATGGTCGAATACTTCGGCGAGCTGCTGAGCGGTTTCGCGTTCACCCAATACGGCTGGGTACAAAGCTACGGTTCGCGCTGCGTGAAACCGCCGATTATCTTCGGTGATGTAAGCCGCCCCGAAGCCATGACCGTCGCTTGGTCCACTTACGCGCAAAGCCTGACCAAACGCCCGATGAAAGGTATGTTGACCGGCCCCGTAACCATCCTGCAATGGTCGTTCGTCCGCAATGATATTCCGCGCGCTACCGTGTGCAAACAAATCGCATTGGCTTTGAACGACGAAGTATTGGATTTGGAAAAAGCAGGCATCAAAGTCATCCAAATTGACGAACCCGCCATCCGTGAAGGCCTGCCGTTGAAACGCGCCGACTGGGATGCCTACCTGAACTGGGCGGGCGAAGCGTTCCGCCTGTCGTCTGCCGGTTGCGAGGACAGCACGCAAATCCACACCCATATGTGCTACTCCGAATTCAACGACATCCTGCCTGCGATTGCCGCTTTGGACGCCGACGTCATCACCATCGAGACTTCGCGTTCCGATATGGAGCTGCTGACTGCGTTCGGCGACTTCAAATATCCGAACGACATCGGTCCGGGCGTATACGACATTCACAGCCCGCGCGTTCCGGCTGAAGCCGAAATCGAGCACCTGCTGCGCAAAGCGCTGGATGTGATTCCTGCTGCCCGCCTGTGGGTCAACCCCGACTGCGGCCTGAAAACCCGCGGCTGGCCGGAAACCGTGGCAGCGTTGGAAAACATGGTCAAAGTAACCAAGAAACTGCGTGCCGAACTGGCTAAGTAACTGGCTGTAAGGTAAAAGGCCGTCTGAAAGTTAATCTTTCAGACGGCTTTTTTGATCGGCTGCGTTTGGATTGCGTTGATATTTAACTTTTTACCATTTTCATCCCTGCATATGGCGGGAATCCAGGGGCAGGGCTTGGTTTGTTTGTCTTATTCAGAAATATCAAATAAGAAAGTCTAAACTTCCGCCTGTGCGGGAATAACGGCATTCGGGATTTTGGCCGTTTACCTTATAGGGCGCGGTGCAAAGGAAAATACGCCGGTATATATAAAGGCCGTCTGAAAATCCGTTAAACGGGTTTTCAGACGGCCTCTTAACGTTGTGCTTACTTCAACAGATTCTTAATCACGCCCATGATGCTGCGCGAGATGGCGTTAGTCACCTGCCGGTTGATTTGGCTGCCGACCGAGTCGGCCAAATCGTAGGCAATGCCTTGGTTGGACTTTTTGCGTCCGCCGCTCAGCCCACCCAAGAATCCGCCGAGTATGCCGGGATCGGCTTTGGCGGCTTCTTTTTCGGCAGCTTTCTGCGCTTTTTCCTGCTCTTTTGCCGCAACTGCCGCCTCTTTCTCCGCCGCAGCCTGACTGTCGGCTTCGGCTAAGGCTTCAAAGGCGGAATAGTTGTCCACCATGTCTTTATAGGTCGGATACAAATCATCGTTTTGGAACAAGCGGTTGCGTTCCTCTGCGGCAAGCGGGGTTAAGGAAGATTGCGGCGGCAGGACGAGCGCGCGCTCTACCGGCTCGGGCATACCTTTTTCGTCGAGGAAGGAAACGAGCGCTTCGCCGACGCCCAGTTCGGCAATCGCTTCGGCAACTTTGATATTCGGGTTGCTGCGGAAGGTTTCGGCAGCGGCTTTAACCGCTTTTTGGTCGCGCGGCGTGAAGGCACGCAAGGCGTGTTGCACGCGGTTGCCGAGCTGTCCGAGGATGGTGTCGGGCAAATCGAGCGGGTTTTGGGTCACGAAATACACGCCCACGCCTTTGGAACGGATCAGGCGCACGACTTGTTCGACCTGCTCCACCAGCGCATTGGCGGCGTTGTCGAACATCAAATGCGCTTCGTCGAAGAACATCACGAATTTCGGCTTGTCCAAATCGCCGACTTCGGGCAGGGTTTCAAACAATTCCGCCAACATCCACAGCAAAAACGCGCTGTACATACGCGGCGAGCGCATCAGTTTTTCCGAATTGAGGACATTGATGACGCCTTTGCCGTTGTCGGTCTGCATCCAATCTTGCAAGTTGAGCGACGGCTCGCCGAAGAATTTTTCCGCACCTTCGTTCTCCAGCGTCAAAAGCTGCCGCTGAATCGCGCCGATACTGGCGGCGGAGACGTTGCCGTATTGCGTGCGGTATTCCGAAGCGTGGTCGGAAACGTGTTTTAGCATACTGCGCAAGTCTTTCAAATCCAGAATGTGCCAGCCTTTATCGTCGGCAACTTTGAACACGAGGTTCAACAAGCCTTCCTGCGTATCGTTCAAATTCATCAAACGCGCCAGCAGCAGCGGGCCCATTTCCGAAACGGTCACGCGCACCGGAATGCCGGTTTCGCCGTAAACATCCCAAAAGCGCACGGGGAAACTTTGCAGCCATTGCTCGCCCAAGCCAAACTCGGCAATGCGTTCGCCCACTTTGCCGCTGGCAGCACCCGCTTGCGCGATGCCCGACAAATCGCCTTTGACGTCAACCAAAAATACGGGAACGCCCTCGCTGCTGAAGGCTTCCGCCATACGGCGCAGGGTCACGGTTTTACCCGTACCGGTCGCACCGGCGATCAAGCCGTGGCGGTTCGCCATTTTGCCTTGGATTTCAAGTATCTTATCGCCCGTGCGCGCGATAGGGAATGTGCTCATGAAGGGTTCCTTTACTTGGTTGAAAAAATAAGGCTATTTTCTTATGTTTCCACATACGGGGCAACAGATAGGCAAAGGTCGTCTGAAAACTTTTCAGACGACCTTCTGCTGCAAATTTGAATGTCTATGTTGAGATATTGGTTTGATAATATAGTTAATTTTATTTATTTGTTATATTTACTTATTAATATAATTTATAAAATAATTTCAAAAAAAAAAACTAATACATACTGTCTATGTCGACATAACAGCAGACAAATGAAAACGTTTGCTATTCTCTTTATCAACTTATTTTCATTTGGGAGTGCTAATATGCAAACTTTAAATATGGATGATTTACAACAAGTTTCCGGCGGTTTTGACCTCCGTAAAACCATTGTTTCAGATGCTGGAGGATTCGCTGGTACAGGTGCAGGTGCACTAGCCGGTACCTTTACCGGAATGGCATTAGGCGCGATTGCCGGTCCGGGCGGCATGGCTGCGGGCGGTTATATCGGCGGTGCTGTAGGCGGATATTTAGGTGGCAAATTAGGTTCGTTTGTAGGTGAAAAGTCGTTTGGCTATTAAATGACCGTTGTCATTCCGTATCCTGAAAACATTACGCAGGATACGGAATCTTTGCCAATTATCGGAAAGGATGCCGATATGAAAAAGTTTTGGGAAAATTATAAAAGGAATTTACGCCTGCTGATGAGGCTCGGCAGACGGTACTGGAAGGCATTTGCCGTCATCTGTTTTGCCTCCAGCTTTATTGTTACCGCCGTAAATTTTGTCCTGAGTTTCTATATCGTCAATCCGAAATATTTTTTGGGAGACGACCACTTTATTCCCGACGGCATCAAAGCTATTCTGGTCGTCATTCTGATACATTTTATGTTTGCGAAATACATCAAATATAAACATCAAAAGAAAAACGCCCTTTCAGATTAGATGCAAACACACTTGCCCGAACCTGCTTTTCAAAGTCGTTCAGATTCATCGACCGCGCCGGTAACATCGGCCCCATTTCCGAAACGGTAACACGCACGGAAAATTTTGTAGCCGTTACCCGTCCAAGCCCAATTCGGCAATGCGTTTGTTTTCTTTGAGGCCGTCTGAAAATCCTGTATAATCCGTTTCCATATCAACCGCCTGCGGCCGCCAAGTTGCCTGAGGGCGGTTATTTTATTGCCGTGTTATGGAAGATTGAAATGAATGCAGCCCCCCGTTCCCCTTTAAGCCGCCAACGGATGGCCGTTTTGATGGCGATGCTGGTTGCACTGATGCCTTTTTCGGTCGATGCGTACCTGCCGGCGATTCCCGAAATGGCGCAAGGCCTGAAAGCGGATATCCACCTTATCGAGCAGAGCCTCAGCACGTTTATGTTCGGCGTGGCGGTGGGGCAGGTGGTCGGCGGTTCGGTGTCCGACATCAAGGGGCGCAGGCCGGTGGCATTGGTCGGACTGGCGGTTTATCTGGTCAGCGTGTTGCTGTTGTCGATGGCGCAGACGGGCGGACAGTTGCTGCTGCTGCGCATGGTGCAGGCGTTCGGGGCGGGGATGACGGTGGTGGTGGTCGGCGCGCTGGTCCGCGACTATTACGAAGGGCGCGAGGCGGCGCAGATGTTCGCACTTATCGGCATCATCATGATGGCGGTGCCGCTGGTCGCCCCGATGTTGGGGGCGGAATTGCAAAAACTGGGCGGCTGGCGGGCCATTTTTGTCTTTCTGCTGGCTTATGCGGTGCTGCTGCTCGGCCTGATGGCGGGGTTTCTGCCCAAACCGGCGAAAACGGAAAAAATCGGCCGGGACATCTTCGCCGTGGTGGCCGGACGGTTCAAACGGGTGTTGCAGACCCGTGCCGCGATGGGCTATCTGTTTTTTCAGGCGTTCAGTTTTTCGTCGATGTTTGTGTTTCTGACCGAATCGTCGTTCGTCTATATGAAACTCTACGGCGTCTCTCCGCGTCTTTACGCATGGATGTTCGGCCTGAACATCATCACGATGGCAACGTTCAACCGCATTACCGCCTGGCGCCTGAAAACGGGTACGCACCCGCAGGCCATCCTCAAATGGGGGATCATCGTGCAACTCGGCGCCAACCTGCTGATGGCCGTGTCGGCGGCCGCTTTTGATTTGCCGCCTTTCTGGCTGCTGGTCGGCTGCGTGATGTTTTCGGTGGGCACGCAGGGTTTGGTGTCGGCGAACACGCAAGCCTGCTTCATGGGTTATTTCAAGGAAGAGGGCGGCAGCGCGAATGCGGTGCTGGGCGTGTGCCAGTCGGTTATCGGCGCGAGCGTCGGTATGCTGACGACTTGGCTGCACAACGGCACGGCGCAGATTATGCCGTTTATGATGCTGGCTTCGACCGTGTGCGGCATCATATTGTTGCGGAGCTGTTCGCATCAGGCGTGGAAGGAAAACAGTAAAGCGGCCGGCGGCTGAGGGAAGGGCGGAAATGAAGTTTACCGATACCCACTGCCATCTTGCCGAACCCGCTTTGCGGCAAAACCTCGACCGCATCATACGCGAGGCGCGGGCGTGCGGCGTGTGGCGGTTTCTCGTTCCTGCGACCTGCCGTCGGGATTGGTATGACGTTGCGGATTTGTCATTGAGGCCGTCTGAAAACATCCGTATCGCTTTGGGCATCCACCCGTGGTTTGCCGAAGAAACGCCGGAGCTGGATTTGGCCGAACTCGAATCGTTGCTGCGCCGCCATCCGCAGGCATGGGTCGGGGAAATCGGTTTGGATTTCTATGACAAAAGCCAGACTGCGGCGCAGCGCGAGTGCCAGCAAAAACTGTTTGTCCGCCAGCTCGTATTGGCCGAGTCGCTGAAACGCAGAGTGGTGGTGCATAATTTGAAATCGTCGTCGGCAGCCGCGGCGGCAATCGTCGAGGCCGGTTTCGGGCAAGGCGGCATCATCCATGCGTTTTCGGGCAGCGCGGAGGAAGCGTCGGCCTTTGTCCGCCTTGGTTTCAAAATCGGTATCGGCTCGCTGCTGCTCAACCCGTCCGCACGGAAAATCCGCAAGGTGGTGCAGGCCTTGGATTTGCACGATATGGTGCTGGAAACCGACAGCCCGTTTATGTTGAAAAACGAAGTGAACACACCGGCCAATGTGCGGCGGATAGCGGAAACCGTGGCGCAACTGCGCGGTATCGCTGTTGAAGAAGTCGCGGCGCAGACCGAACAGAACGCAGACGGATTGCTGGAATACCGCAAAGGCCTGCCTGACGAACCGGAGCTTATATAAAAGCCGAAAACGTATTATAATGACCGACTTAACTTATTGATGCCGTCTGAAACAGATTTTCAGACGGCCTTTTATCGGAAGAATCTATGAAGCCGTCTATCTTAGAAAAACTACAACAACTCAGCGACCGACTGGAAGAAGTAACCCACCTCCTCGGACAGCCCGAAGCCACGTCCGACATGGACAACTACCGCAAACTCACGCGCGAACACGCCGAATTGACGCCCGTGGTCGAAGTGTTCCAAAACTATCAGCTGGCGCAAAGCGACTTGGCGGATGCCGAAGAAATGCTGTCCGACCCCGAAATGAAAGACTTTGCCGCCGAAGAAATCGAAGCGGCGAAAGCCAAAATCGACACGCTCGATACCGAACTGCAAAAACTGCTGCTGCCCAAAGATGCCGACGACGACAAAAACATCTTCATCGAAGTGCGCGCCGGAACGGGCGGCGACGAAGCCGCGCTGTTTGCAGGCGACTTGCTGCGTATGTACAGCCGCTACGCCGAGCGCAACCGCTGGCAGGTTGAAATCGTTTCCGCCAACGAAAGCGAACTGGGCGGCTATAAAGAAGTCATCGCCCGCATTGTCGGCTTGGGTGCCTACAGTCGTCTGAAATTCGAATCGGGCGGCCACCGCGTGCAGCGCGTCCCCGCCACCGAAAGCCAAGGCCGCATCCACACCTCCGCCTGCACCGTCGCCGTCATGCCCGAAGCGGACGAACTCGAAGACATCGAATTGAACCCCGCCGACCTGCGCATCGACACCTTCCGCGCATCCGGCGCGGGCGGTCAGCACATCAACAAAACCGACTCTGCCGTCCGCATCACCCACCTGCCCACCGGCATGGTGGTCGAATGCCAAGACGGCCGCAGCCAACACGCCAACAAGGCGCAGGCGATGAAAGTCCTCGCCGCCCGTCTGAACGACGCGCAAAAACGCGAAGCCCAAGCCAAAGAGGCCGCCGAACGCAAATCCCTTATCGGCAGCGGCGACCGCAGCGAGCGCATCCGCACCTACAACTACCCGCAAGGCCGCGTGACCGACCACCGCATCAACCTCACCCTGCACAAGCTGGATTTTGTGATGGACGGTGACTTGGAAGAAATTACTAATGCCCTGATTGCCGAGCATCAGGCAGAACTTTTGGCGGCAATGGGTGATTGAAAAGAAAAGTAGAGGAAAAATTAATTAACTTTTTGATATATAGAATACTGCTGTCGAGGCCGCAGCGATAAGAAGATACACCCAGTTAATCCCGAAACCATATTTTTCGGCGGAAAAATGTTCTTTAAATCTGAATAATCTTCCAACGAAAAAACATAAAAAGAAAATACTGAAGAAAAATATTCCTAAGTCGTTCCGCATACTAAATGCTCCTTTAATTTGGTTTATGTTTGTAGTTTCCCTTTTCAATAATCAGATTATTTTTAGTGTTTAGCGAGATGACCTGTAGCAAGTCCTCCAACAGCAGAGACTCCTATCATATCAACTGCTGCTGTTATACCTAAAACCATACCTGCATAGGCTGCGTAACCACTGATTCCCCCCGCGATTGCTCCGGGAACAGCAAATGCTCCAATAACCTTAACCAATTTACGATTATTTAATTCGTGTATAACTTAAGTCTCCTTGAAAAGAAAATGTACTAAAACAACGTACAGTAATGCGACGGTTAAATATAAAAAAGTTCACTAAAGAATATATGGTTATGATGTCTTGGTGTTTTCTGATTAAGTTTTGAAGGTTATAGGGTTATATATAACCTTTGTGTTAAAGTGATAAAATGAAAAATCAGTTTAGATGTTTTTTCATTTTTGTTGATGACGAACATATCAAAAAGGACACACAACATGGCAAATGTATTGGTAGTACCGATTTCTTCCGGTGCAGACGGTTTGGTCGTTACCGGCGCAGTAGCGGCCGCACTGGGTGCGCAGACATTCCGTGCTTTCGACAATAAAGCGGAAACTTTGTTGGCGCAAGGCAAGAGCGACGATTGGTTTGATTCGCTGGTCGGCAAAGTGGAAGCATTGAAGGCGGAAAAACTGGTTATCGAAGGCATTTATCCGAATGCCGAAAAAGCCTTTCTGTTCGGTAAAAACTTTGAATTGGCGCTTTCTTTCGATGCGGCGGTAGTGTTTGCCGTGGCAGGGGATGACGTGCAAGTGCTGGCCACTCAGTTGAATCTGGCCAAACAGATCTTCGCCACTTCTCCCGATTCCGTCGCCGGTTTCGTGCTCGACGGCGCGGATGAGGCGACAGGTAGCGCGGTAGCGGAGAAAACCGGTTTGTGCTACTTCGGTTCGAGCAGCGCGGTTAAAGATACCGAGCGGTTGGCCGCGCGTCAAAGCTCGCGCCTGTCGCCTGCACAGTTCCGTTTCAACCTGATTGATTTCGCACGTAAAGCCGACAAACGCATCGTTCTGCCCGAAGGATCGGAGCCGCGTACCGTTGAGGCCGCCGCCATCTGCCACGAAAAAGGCATTGCCAGCTGCGTTCTACTCGCCAAACGAGAGGAAGTCGAAGCCGTTGCCAAAGAGCGCGGCGTAACTCTGCCCGATTCTTTGGAAATCGTTGATCCCGCTTCCTTGGTAGAACAATATGTCGCGCCGATGTGCGAACTGCGCAAATCCAAAGGGCTGACTCCGGAAGACGCGCGCAAGCAACTGCAAGACACAGTGGTGCTCGGTACCATGATGATGGCGCAAAACGATGTGGACGGCTTGGTATCCGGCGCGGTTCACACCACCGCCAACACCATCCGTCCGGCCTTGCAGCTCATCAAAACCGCACCGGGCGCAAGCCTTGTGTCCAGCGTGTTCTTTATGTTGCTGCCGAATCAGGTTTTGGTATTCGGCGACTGCGCGGTCAATCCGAATCCGACCGCCGAGCAACTGGCCGACATCGCCATCCAATCTGCCGATTCTGCCAAAGCCTTCGGTATCGAGCCTAAAGTCGCCCTGATTTCCTATTCCACCGTTAATTCGGGCAGCGGTCCTGATGTCGATGTTGTGGTGGAGGCAGCCAAACTGGCGAAAGAAAAACGCCCCGATTTGGCAATCGACGGCCCGTTGCAATACGATGCCGCCACCGTGCCGGATGTCGCCAAATCCAAAGCGCCGAACAGTTCCGTTGCAGGCAGGGCCACTGTCTTGGTGTTCCCTGATCTGAACACCGGCAACTGCACCTACAAAGCCGTACAGCGCACCGCCAACGTATTGAGCGTAGGCCCGTTGCTGCAAGGCTTGCGCAAACCGGTCAATGACCTGTCGCGCGGCGCGCTGGTGGACGATATCGTCTACACCATCGCATTGACCGCCGTTCAGGCCAAACAGATGGAAGGCTGATACGCCTGATAGGTTGGAGGCCGTCTGAACACCGTTTCAGACGGCCTTTTTGATGTTAAAATCGTATCGGTTAACTTTAGAAAAGAAAGCCCGTTATGTCGGTTGACGAACAATTACAGCCCCACCGCGATGCGATTGACGCGATTGATGAAGCCGTGCTCCGCCTGTTCAATGAACGCGCTGCCCATGCCCATGCCATCGGCGAATTGAAAGGCACGGGGGCGGTGTACCGACCCGAGCGCGAAGCCGCCGTGTTGCGCCGCATCCAGAGTTTGAACAAAGGACCGCTGCCCAACGAATCCGTCGCCCGCCTGTTTCGGGAGATTATGAGCGAATGTCTGGCGGTGGAACGTCCGCTGACCATTGCCTATCTCGGGCCGAAGGGAACGTTTACCCAGCAGGCCGCCATCAAACATTTCGGCCATGCCGCCTGCACAAAAGCGTGTACTACGGTGGACGACTGTTTCAAGCTGGTGGAAACGCGGCAGGCGGATTATCTGGTCGCTCCGGTGGAAAATTCTACCGAAGGTTCCATCGGCCGCACGCTGGATTTGATTGCCGTGTCGCCGCTCAAAGCCTGCGGCGAAGTCGTCGTCCGCATCCACCATAATCTGCTGCGCAAAGACAATCACCAAATCAACGGAATACGCAAAGTGTTCGCCCATGCGCAGGCATTGGCGCAATGCAACGACTGGTTGGGCCGCAATTTGCCCGAAGCGGAGCGCATACCGGTTTTCAGTAATGCCGAAGCTGCGCGTATCGTAGCGGAATCAGACGACGGCACACTGGCAGCCGTCGCGGGTGTAACCGCTGCCGAAATCTACCGTCTGAGCATGGCGGCGAAATGTATTGAAGACGAGCCGAGCAACACCACCCGTTTTTTGGTGTTCGGTCATCAGGATACCGTCAGTACCGGCAGCGACAAAACTTCGTTGGTGGTTTCTGCGCCGAACAAGGCGGGGGCAATGATGTCGCTGCTGCGGCCGTTTACCGATTTAGGCATTTCTATGACCAAATTCGAGAGCCGTCCGAGCAAGTCCGCGATGTGGGAATATCTGTTCTTTATCGATATCGAAGGCCACAAAGACGACGAAAACGTGCAGGCTGCATTGAAGTTGTTGGATGAACGTGCCTCGTTTGTGAAAGTGGCCGGTTCTTATCCGACGGCAGTTCTGTAAATCAGATGAGTAATGCGAACCGCCGATCCTGTTCGCTCAGGAATGACGGCGGTTGATGAATTTAAAGAGGCCGTCTGAAAACCGAAATACGGTTTTCAGACGGCCTCTTCTGGTTTCTGGAACCCATTTTTACTGCTTGTTGTCCTCGCTGTCCAAGAAACTGCGCAGACGGTCGCTGCGGGTCGGATGGCGCAGCTTGCGCAGGGCTTTGGCCTCGATTTGGCGGATTCGTTCGCGGGTTACGTCAAACTGTTTGCCGACTTCTTCGAGCGTGTGGTCGGTGTTCATGTCGATGCCGAAACGCATACGCAACACTTTGGCTTCGCGCGGGGTCAGGCTTTCGAGCACTTCTTTGGTGACTTCGTGCAGGCTGGAATACATCGCTGCGTCGGCAGGGGCGACATTGTTGATGTCTTCGATGAAGTCGCCCAAATGCGAATCGTCGTCGTCGCCAATTGGCGTTTCCATCGAAATCGGCTCTTTGGCGATTTTCATGATTTTGCGGATTTTGTCTTCCGGCATTTCCATCAGTTCGGCCAGTTTGGCGGAATCAGGCTCTTCGCCGGTTTCTTGCAGATACTGGCGCGAAATACGGTTCATTTTGTTGATGGTCTCAATCATGTGCACCGGAATGCGGATGGTGCGCGCCTGGTCGGCAATCGAGCGGGTAATCGCCTGACGAATCCACCATGTTGCGTAAGTCGAGAATTTGTAGCCGCGCCGGTATTCGAATTTGTCGACCGCCTTCATCAGCCCGATATTGCCTTCTTGAATCAAGTCAAGGAATTGCAAGCCGCGGTTGGTATATTTTTTAGCGATGGAAATCACCAAGCGCAGGTTGGCCTGAATCATCTCCTGCTTGGCGGCAGCAGTTTCTTTTTCACTGATGACCATGTTTTTGTTGATGTCTTTCAACTCGCCGATGGAAATGCGGGTTTCTTTTTCCATTTCCGCCAACTCGGTCTGTTTTTCAAGGATGGCATGACGGAAACGGTCAAGTGCACCGCTCCATGCGTTTTCTTTGGCAATCTCGTTTTCCAGCCAGTTCAAATCGGTAATGACCGGCAGAAAATTCCGGATGAAGTAGTCTCGGTCCATGTGGACGCGGTCTAGGCAGATGTCGCGGATTTCACGCTCGAGTTTGCGGATGTTGTCTACGCGGTTGCGCAGGCTGCCGCTCAGGCTTTCGATTTGGCGGGTGGCAAAACGTACTTCCAACAACTTGCTGGCAATCGCGTCGCGGTGTTCCAAATAGGCGGCATGGCGGCTGTGGTGTTTCGTCAGTTGCTCGACCATTTTGGTATAAGCCGTTTCGATTTGGACAAAATGCTCCAGCACTTTTTGCTTCAGTTCCTCCAGATTCGCGGCGGACAGGGCATCGGAATCGTTATTGCCGTCGTCTTCATCGTCGTCGCTTTCGTCGTCGTTTTCATTGTCGGAATCGTTATTGTCGTCGGCCGAGGCGTTGTTTTCCAGATGACCCAAGCCGAGTTCGTTCAGCAAAACTTCATTCGGATCGATAATGGCTTCGACGACTTCGTCAACGCGGATTTCGTCGTTGCGCACCTGCTCGATCAGCGCGAGGATTTCGGCTACCGAACCGGGACAGGCGGAAATGGCCTGTACCATGTTTTTCAGGGCGTTTTCGATTTTTTTGGCAATGATGATTTCGTCTTCGCGCGTCAACAGGTCGACTTGCCCCATTTCGCGCATATACATGCGTACCGGATCGGTAGTACGGCCGAATTCGCTGTCGGCGCTGGAGAGGGCTGCTTCGGCTTCTTCAACGGCGTCGTCGTCGGTAATGGTGGCGGCGTTGTCGCTCAGCAGGATGTCTTCCGCATCGGGTGCCTGTTCTGTAACTTGGATGCCCAAGCCTGAAATCATGCTGACGATGTTGTCGATTTGGTCGGCATCCGACATGTCGTCGGGCAGGGCGTCGTTGATTTCGGAATAGGTGATGTAGCCGCGCTCTTTGCCCATGATGATGAGCTGGCGCAGGCGCGCCCGCTGCTCTTCAACGGTCAGCGGGCGGTTGTCGTCTTGATCGTGGTATTCGTCGGTATGTTTGGACATAGATTATCTCGTCGGTGTAACGGTTTTTAACAGTGCCGGCGGTATGCGGGTCTGCACCTTCCGGCAGGTGCGGAGCACGGCTCTGTGTGCTCCGAAGCCGTCTGAAACGTTTGAAAACGGTTGTTCTGCGGTGGGTTCAAGACGACGCGGTTGCAGCGGGAAAAACGGTTTTCAGACGGCCTGTTTTGTTTTTGGGTTCGGCGGGAACGGGTTGTACACCGTATCGTATTGCCGGTCGGACGAAGGTCAGTTCGCCTTCGATATCAGCAGCGACATCAGTAGCTGCTTTTCATAATTGTTCAGCCCGCTTTGCGAGCTTTTTTGTTTAAGTAATTCAATTTGGCTGTATTTTAACTCATTCAAGAGTTTTTTCATGCCGATTTTGAAACTTTCGCAATCTTCCTCATTGCCGCTTTCCATCTCGTCTGATGAATTGAGTGCCGATTGGAAGATTTGGTTCAATGCGGTTTCGTAGGGCGACCCGCGCATATGTTCCAAAATCTGCGCGCTGCTTGGCGGCTGGGGGTGGCTTTTTATCATTTCCGCCAGATTGGCCAAACAGGCGAAATCACCGGTCAGGGGCAGATATTCGGGCAGGTCTATATATGATGCCCATGCCGGATTTATCAAGAGGCTGCGGATTTGCCGCTGCACCAGTGTCAGCATGACCGGTTGTTTGACGGATATGGCCGGCAGTTTGTAGCTTTTCTGCTTTACATGGCGCTTGGGAGCTTCCTGCCCGAGCAGTTGGGCGAGGTTGTCAGGGTCGATGCCGACCAGTTCGCTCAGGCGTTGTTTCAGCAGGAAACCCAATGCCGGCGCGGTAATCTGTGCCAGCAACGGCGAGCTGGTTTTCACCAATTCAGCCTTGCCTTCCTGCATATTGAGGTTGAGGCCGTCTGAAAGAGCGTCCCAGAAATATTCCGAGAGCGGCTTGCTTTGGTGCAACAGTGCGTCTTCGAACTGGGCTTTGCCGTAGGCGCGGACGTAGCTGTCGGGGTCGTGTTCTTCGGGCAGAAACAGAAAATGCAGCGATTTGCCGTCTTTGAGCTGCGGCAGGGCGTTTTCCAGCGCGCGCCAAGCGGCTTTGCGGCCTGCGCTGTCGCCGTCGAAACAGAAATAGATGTCGTCGGTCTGGCGCATCAGGATTTTGACGTGCTCGGCGGTAGTGGCGGTGCCGAGTGCGGCGACACTGTAGCCGATGCCGAACTGCGACAAGGTGACGACGTCCATATAGCCTTCCACCACCAAAATACGGCCCGCGTCTTTAATGGCAGCGCGGCCTTCATACAGGCCGTAGAGGTTTTTGCCCTTGTCAAACAAAGGCGTATCGGGCGAGTTGAGGTATTTCGGTTTGGAATTGTCCAATACGCGCCCGCCGAAACCGATGACTTGCCCGCGCGGGTCACGGATGGGAAACATGATGCGGTGGCGGAAGCGGTCGTAATGCTTGCCTTCGTTGGCGATGACCATGCCGCTGTCCACCAGCGCGGTGTTGGGATAGGGTTGGAATACTTGCGCAAGCGGCTGCCAGCCGTCGGGCGCGTAGCCTAAGCCGTAATGGGCGATAACTTCTGTGCTCAGGCCGCGCTTGTCCAAATATTCTTTGGCAGCCGGATTGAATTTTAACTGTTGGGCGTAAAAATCCGCCGCCGCCGCAACGGTTTCTTCCAGTGTCTGTTGTTTTTTCTTACGCTCGGCACGGACTTCCGGATTGTCGTTCCGCCCGCGCACCTGCGGCACGGTCATGCCTACGCGGTCGGCCAGATATTGCACCGCTTCGGGAAACGACAGCCCTTGGTGTTCCATAACGAAACCGATGGCCGAGCCGTGTGCGCCGCAACTGAAGCAATGGTAAAACTGCTTGCTCGGGCTGACGGAAAAAGACGGGGTTTTCTCCTTGTGGAACGGACAGCAGGCCATATAGTTCGCGCCGCTTTTTTTCAGCGGAACCTGTTCGTCGATGATGTCGACCACATCGACTTTGGCCAAGAGTTCGTCTATAAATTCGCTCGGTATCATGGAGGCGGAGATCCGTCATTTTCAGACGGCCTTATGTTCAGGCGCTTAATACGGTTTTCAGGATTTTGTTGACTTCGCCCATATCGGCTTTGCCGGCCAGCGAAGTTTTCAGCACACCCATGACTTTGCCCATGTCGGCCATGCCGGATGCGCCCGTTTGCGCTACGGCGGCGGCAACGGCGGCTTGGATTTCTTCTGCGGACATCATTTGCGGCAGGTAGCGGTACAGGATTTCCATTTCGGCATTTTCTTTGTCAGCCAAGTCCTGACGGCCTGCCTCTGCGTAGATTTTGGCGCTGTCTTTGCGCTGTTTGACCATTTTGGTCAGGATGGCAGTAATTTTGGCGTCGTTCGCTTCGGTGCGTTCGTCCACCTCAAATTGTTTGACGGCGGCGTTAATCAGGCGGATGGTGCCCAGAGACACTTGGTCTTTGGCGCGCATGGCGGTTTTCATGTCTTCGGTCAGTCGCTCTTTCAGGCTCATTTTCTACTCGCTTTTCTCAGGTTGTTTCAGATGGCTTTACGGAAATGCTCCGTCGGACGGAAAGAAAAACACACCGCTGAACAAAGCCGGCGGTGTGCTGCGTCAATCACAGGGCAGGCCTGTAACCGGTCGCTTCCGATTAGTACATTTTCGGGGGAAGCTGTTGGCTGCGCAGGCGTTTTTGCAGGCGTTTCACTGCGGCTGCTTTTTTGCGTTTGCGTTCGGTAGTCGGTTTTTCGTAGGCTTCGCGGGCACGCAGCTCGGTCAGCAGGCCGGTTTTTTCTACGGCGCGTTTGAAACGGCGCATAGCGACTTCAAAGGGTTCGTTTTCTTTTACACGGATTGCAGGCATTTTATTTCCTTTAATTTAAATCGTAATATTCGTTTTGAGGCCGTCTGAAAAAGGATTTTGTGTCGTTTCAGACGGCCTGCGGATGGGGTGGTCCGTATCGCTGGTGTGCCGTATGCGGCTTCGGCGGGATACGCGCGCCGTGATGTGAACATCACCTCCTAACGGGTCGGCATTTGCCGGTCGGCGGCCTCTTTCAGGCCAGTAAACAATCGGGCGATTATCTTATAAGTGCGGCGTTATGTCAAGGCGGCGGAGGGCGCGCGAGGCCGTCTGAAAACCGGTTTGCCGTCAGTTTCGGATGACTTTGCGGACCTGAGGGATGGTGTGCAGATTGTGGATGATGCGGTTGAGTTGTTCCAAATCGGCGGTTTTGACGATAAATCTGAATTCGACGAAGCCTTCGGTTCCGTCTTGCGAACGCGAGGGCGTGTCCACGGATTCGATGTCTGCGCCGGAGCTGGAAATGGCTTGCGCCATCAGTGCAAGCAGGCCGTGAGTATCTGCCGACTGGATGAGTAGGATGGTGCGGTAGGTTTGGTTGCCGATGTTGTCCCAACCGGCGTCGAGCTGCTGTTCGGGATCGGTTTTGAGCAGGGTGGGGCAGATGTCGCGGTGGATAATCATGCCGCGGTCTTTGGTCAATACGGCGCGGACAGGGTCGCCCGAGACGGGGTGGCAGCATTCGGCCAGATGCACGCGGCCGGTTTCTTGTCCGTTGATTTTAATCGGACTGAGCTTGATTTCGCTGCCGAAGTGCTCGCCCGCCAGTTCGGCGATGTGCATGGCGACGGAAACGGGCAGGGTGTGGCCCATGCCGACGTTGTAGAGCACTTCTTCAAACGAGGTTTGCTTGTCGTTGAGATCGGCAAGGTATTTTTCTTTGAGGTCGTCTGAAAGCAGGATGTCTTTTGGCAACAGGCTGGAAAGAGCTTTTTGCAGCAGGTTTTCGCCGAGGACGATGGCATCGCGGTGATTGAGGTTTTTGACGTACTGGCGGATGGCGCTGCGCGCACGGCTGGAAACGGCGAAATTGAGCCAGGCGGGGTTGGGTTTGGCGTGTTCGGAGGTGATGATTTCCACCGAATCGCCGGTTTTGAGCTTGGTACGCAGCGGCATCATGGTGTTGTTGATGCGGGCGGCGACGGTTTTGTGGCCGATGTCGGTATGGACGGCATAGGCGAAGTCTATGGGTGTGGAACCTTTGGGCAGGGTGAGGATTTTGCCTTTCGGGGTAAGGATGTAGACTTCGTTGGGGAACAGGTCGACTTTGATGTGTTCCAAAAATTCGATGGCGTTCGCACTGCTGGCTTGCAGGTCGAGGATGTTTTTCAGCCATTGGTTGGTATGGAGTACGGCTTGGTCTACGGTGTTTTCGCCGGATTTGTAAATCCAGTGGCCCGCAACGCCCCCTTCGGCGACGGCATCCATTTCGCGTGTGCGGATTTGAACTTCGATGGGTAGGCCGTAAGGGCCGACGAGGGTGGTGTGCAGACTTTGGTAGCCGTTACTTTTGGGGATGGCGATATAGTCTTTGAAGCGGCCGGGTTTGGGTTTGTAGAGGGTGTGCAGCGCGCCGAGCGCGGCGTAACAGGCGGGAATGCTGTCGACGATGACGCGGAAGCCGTAAATGTCCATCACGTCGGCGAAGCGCAGTTTTTTCGCCAGCATTTTCTGGTGGATGCTGTACAGGTTTTTTTCGCGGCCTTTGATTTTGGCTTCTATGTTGGCTCCGACCAGCCGCTGGCTGAACGCGTGTAAGACTTTACCGACTACGTCGCGGCGGTTTTTACGGCTGTTGTTCATGGCCTTGCGCAGGGTTTCGTAGCGGTTGGGATGGAGGTTTTTAAACGATAAGTCCTGCAATTCCTGATAGGCGTTGTTCAGGCCGATGCGGTTGGCGATTTGTGCGTAGATTTCGAGGGTTTCTTTGGCGATGCGGCGGCGTTTGTCGGGGCGCATGGAGCCGAGCGTGCGCATGTTGTGCAGGCGGTCGGCGAGTTTGACGACGATAACGCGCACGTCTTTGGTCATTGCCAGAATCAGTTTGCGGAAACTTTCGGCCTGATGCTCTGCTTGGTCTTCGAATTTGAGTTTTTCGAGTTTGGAGAGGCCGTCCACCATTTCGGCGATGGTATCGCCGAATTCCGCCGCCATTTCGATTTTGGATACGCCAGTGTCTTCCAATACATCGTGCAGCACGCCCCCGCACAGGCCTTGGATGTCCATGTGCCACATGGCAAGCTGGGTGGCGACGGCGAGCGGGTGGGTGATGTAGGGTTCGCCGCTTTTGCGGGTTTGTCCGTCGTGGGCGCGAAACGCGAAGGCAACTGCTTTTTCAAGCTCTGCCTGTTCGTTTTCGCTGAGGTACGATGCGGTGCGGAACAGGAGTTCGCGGGCTTCGGCGGTCAGCGCGTCGTAAGGGGCGGTGGGCTGTGGGGCTGGCATTTCAGACGGCCTTTTTGTTTTGTGTGTGTCGGGGCGGCATTCCGAATGACGCGGGTGGGGTGTGCGGGAAAGTGTTCGGATGATTCTTTGAATGAAGGCGGCCGGCGGTCGGGATTTTCAGTTTTGCGGGAAAGAAACCGTGCCGCACGGGCCGTGCGGTTGTTTTAGGTTATTTGTTGCGTTTGAGCAGTTCCATGCCGATTTCTCCGGCGGCGATTTCGCGCAGCGCGGTAACGGTCGGTTTGTTGTGGCGGATGTCGTCTACCAGCGGGGTGTTGCCGTTTTCAAGCTGGCGGGCGCGGCGGGCGGCGACCAGCGTGAGGTCGAAGTGGTTGGGGATTTTGCCTGTGCAGTCTTCAGTGGTGATACGGGCCATGTCAGTCGTCTTTCTTATCGGATGAAATAAAAGCGTATTTTCGCTGTTTTTTAGGAATTTTCCAACAGGTTTTCTATAAAGGGCTTCTGTGCGGCCTGTTTCAGACGGCCTGCTTTGATGATGTGGAGCAGGTCGGCTTCGGCGGTGTCCAAATCGTCGTTGACGACGATGTAGTCGAACAAAGGGGCCTGCCCGATTTCGTGGCGTGCTTTATCCAGTCGGGTACGGATGACTTCCTCGCTGTCGGTGCCGCGGTTGGTCAGGCGTGAGGCGAGGATTGCAAACGACGGCGGCAGAATGAAGATGCTGCACGCTTCAGGCAGGAGGCGGCGGACTTGCTCCGCCCCCTGTACGTCGATTTCCAAAATCACGTCGTATCCTTGGCTGCGCAGTTCGTCTACGCCGGCGATGCTGGTGCCGTAATAGTTGCCGAATACGTCGGCGTGTTCTAAAAAGGCGTTTTGGCGGATGAGCGACTCAAATTCTTCTTTGGGTACGAAGTGGTAGTGGACGCCGTGCCGTTCGCCTTCACGCGGTTGGCGTGTGGTATGGGAGATGGAGACGCGGATGTCGCCGTTGTTTTTCAGCAGGCGGGAAACCAAAGTGGTCTTGCCTGTGCCTGAAGCGGCGGAAATGATGAAAATATTGCCTTTTTTGTTTGTCTGCATAATGGTTTTTGCTGCGGAAAACTATCTTTTCATTATAACACAAAGCGCCATATCCGCATTTTCAGGCGGCATCGGCATGGCGGCGGGATTTCGGGTAGAATATCCGTTTTTAGCTCACATAAACAAAGTGTTTGAAAACTTCTATCTGAGGAATAAATAAAAATGTTGATTCATCCTGAAGTGATGGGCGTGGAAGCGTTGGCGGCGAAAATCCGCAAAATCGAAAACTGGCCGCAAAAGGGTATTTTGTTTCACGATATTACGCCGGTGCTGCAAAGTGCGGAATATTTCCGCCTGCTGGTGGATTTGCTGGTGTACCGCTATATGGGGCAGAAAATCGATACGGTGGCGGGGCTGGATGCGCGCGGATTTATCATCGGCGCGGCCTTGGCATATCAGTTGAACGTGGGTTTCGTGCCCATTCGTAAAAAAGGCAAGCTGCCGTTTGACACCGTATCGCAGAGCTATGCTTTGGAATACGGCGAGGCGACGGTGGAAATCCACACCGATGCCGTCAAAAAAGGTGCACGGGTGTTGCTGGTGGATGATTTGGTGGCGACTGGCGGCACGATGCTGGCGGGAGTGGAGCTTATCCGCAAGCTCGGCGGCGAGGTGGTCGAGGCTGCTGTGATTTTGGAATTTACCGATTTGACCGGCGGTGAAAAAATACGTGCAAGCGGCGTGCCGCTGTTCAGTTTGTGCCGGAACAAGGGTTGCATGTAGCCTTTCGGGTATCAAAAAACGAAAAAGGCCGTCTGAAAATAAGCGTTTCTGCTTTTTCAGACGGCCTTTTAACAGTTTTTTAGATGACATAAAAGTAAATGCAGACAAACTGCGCCAGGCTGCCGCCGAGTACGAATAAATGCCAGATGCCGTGGCCGTGTTTGATTTTCATGTCGTTGACAAACCAGTAAATTCCGGCGCTGTAAAGAATGCCGCCGAGTGCGAGCCAGAACAATCCCGCGGCAGACAGGATTTTGGCCAGAGGATACATGGCAACCAGAATCAGCCAGCCCATGATGACGTATAACGCCATAGACAACCGCCGCTTTTCACTTTTCCGCCCTATGGTCAGCTCTTGGGTGATGCCGAACAGGGCCAGTCCCCAAGAAACGCCGAACAGCGACCAGCCCCAGCCGCCCTTGAGCGTAACCAGCGTAAACGGCGTATAGCTTCCGGCGATGAGCAGATAAATCATGCAGTGGTCGATTTTTTGCAGGACGGCTTTTGCTTTCGGTTGGGGAATGCTGTGGTAGAGGGTGGAACCCAGATAAAGCAGAATCAGGCAGATGCCGTAGGTCAGTGCGCCCGCGAGTTTGTAGGGGTCGAAATTGACGGCTGCTTTGACGGTCAGCAGCACCATGCCCGTAACCGCCAGCATGGTGCCGATTAAATGGCTGTATGCGTTGAACCGTTCGCCTTTGTACATAAAATTGATTCTTACTTGGATGAAAGAGCGCCAGTGTACGCTAAAGCCGGTACAAAAGGGCGGCGGCAAGCATAAAGATTGGTTAAGGCCGTCTGAAAAACAGGCGGGGCGAAAGGTTCGGGGTGTTTTGCCCATTCGGAGCGGCAAAGGTGAATGCAAAAAACGCTTTCACCGGAAAATGAAAGCGTTTTTAATAAACTGGCACGCCCACGGGGAATCGAACCCCGGTTACCGCCGTGAAAGGGCGATGTCCTAACCGCTAGACGATGGGCGCGGAATATTCTTGTGGCGCACCCGGAGCGATTCGAACGCCCGACCCTCTGGTTCGTAGCCAGATACTCTATCCAACTGAGCTACGGGTGCAGTGCAAGAAAGATTGAGATTATAGGTATGTGGTGCCGACCCGTCAAGCATTGTGCTGAAAAAAGTCGGGAATGCGGGTAGAATGCGCGCTTGTTTGTTGAATTTGCTGGAAAAGAAAAATGACGCACACAATGCGTTGGCCCAATCTGGCCGCCGCTTTCGCGGGATTCGGGCGGCCTGTGGCCGTGGTTGATTTGGAATCGACCGGCGGTAATTTTTACCGCGACCGCATTACGGAAGTGGCGGTGTTGCGTTTCGAACGCGGAGTGGCGAAGCGTTACGAGTGGCTGGTCAATCCGCAACAGCCGATACCGAAATTTGTGGCAGAGCTGACGGGGATAACCGATGAAACCGTATCCGGCGCGCCGGTGTTCGCCGACATTGCGGCCGACTTGCTGCCGCTGTTGCACGGGGCGGTGGTAGTGGCGCACAACAGCCGCTTCGATTATACCTTTCTGTGCCATGAGTTCCGGCGGGCAGGTATGAATTTTGCCGCGCCCGCGCTTTGCACCGTGCAACTGTCGCGCCGCCTGTATCCGCAGTTTTACAGGCACAACCTCGACAGCATCATCGAACGCTTCGGCATTGCGGTGGAAAGCCGCCACCGCGCGATGGCCGATGTGGCGGCGCTGAGTGATTTTCTGGAAAAGAGCCTGATTGAGAAAGGGGCGGAGGAATGGGGGCGGCATTGCCGCAGCCTGATGAATCCGAAAATGCTGCCGGCTTCGTTGCCGGAAGGATTGTCGCGCCGCCTTTACCAACTGCCCGACAGCAGCGGCGTGCTGATATGGCTGGACGAATCGGAGGGGGCGCTGGCGGTGGGGGTGCACGAACGGGTTTATTCGGAAACGGCGGCGGCGCTGCATGGCGGGAATATTCCGCCGTATGTGGCGCATGCCGCCGAGGTGCGCTTCTTGCCTGCCGCGGGCGGTTTGCACGCTTTATGGTTGAAGGCGCAGGCCGAGCGGAAGTATGCGTTGAGGCCGTCTGAAAAATCGGGAGGCTATCTGACGGTGAACTTTGTTCCCGACGAGCGCGGGGCGTTGCAGGCGCGGATTGTGCCGCTGGCCAACGGCAGCCGCGACGGGCGGCCTTACGGTTTGTTCGTCCACAAAAAAGCCGCCCGCCGCGCATTGGCGGCATGGGCGCTGGAACACGGGCTTTGTCCGGATTCGCTGAACATTCTGCCGGAAAAACACGCCCAGGGCCTGCCGTGTCCCGTACATGCCGTCGGACGGTGCGGCGGCGGTTGCGGACGGCAGGACGGTATCGGGAGGCAGAATGAACGCATCCTGACGGCGGCGCACCTGCTGCCCGTTACCGATTGGGGCAGGGTGCGCGAGATGGAAGTTACCGAAACCGATGCGCTGACGGGCGAAAGCATCACTTTGCGCTGCGCGGGCGGAGCATTGGCCCTGCCCGACGGAAGCTGGTATTTTGACGACACGCTGCCCGCTGTGTTGAAAGCCAAGTTCAAACAGGGCAGGGACGGAATAAAAGTGGTGGCTTGAGTTTTCAGACGGCCCGGCGGATGATGCAGGCCCTCTGAAATATTGGGTGTTGGAGTCTGGCGGGGTTTCTGCAAATTGCGGAAAGCTCGGCGATACGGCAGTGTACATGACATATTGAGGCCGTCTGAAAACAGGTTTTTCAGACGGCCTCGAGCTTTATTTTGTTCTCAATCCGCGCCGCGTGCGCGGTGTTCGTGGAACTGTGCCTGCCAGTCGGCGAATTTGCCCTGTTCGATGGCTTCGCGCATTTCGGCCATGATGGTTTGGTAGAAATGCAGGTTGTGGATGGTGTTCAACTGCGCGCCCAAAATTTCGCCGGCGCGGTGCAGGTGGTGCAGGTAGGCGCGGCTGAAGTTTTGGCAGGCGTAGCAGGTGCAGGATTTGTCGAGCGGTCGGGTGTCGTGTTTGTGCTTGGCGTTTTTGATTTTGATGTCGCCGAAACGGGTGAACAGCCAGCCGTTGCGGGCGTTGCGGGTGGGCATGACGCAGTCGAACATGTCCACGCCGTGCGCCACGCCGTACACCAAGTCTTCCGGTGTGCCGACGCCCATCAGGTAATGCGGTTTGTGTTCGGGCAGTATGGGGCCGACGGTGCGCAGCATACGGTACATTTCGGGCTTGGGTTCGCCGACGGACAAGCCGCCGATGGCGAGGCCGGGGAAGTCGAGTTGTTCCAGCCCGCGCAGGGACTGTTCGCGCAGGTCTTCGTACATTGCGCCCTGCACGATGCCGAACAGGGCATTGGGGTTGTTCAAATCTTCAAAGACTTTTTTGCTGCGTTCCGCCCAGTGCAGGCTCATTTGCAGCGATTTTTCGGCCTGCTCGCGCGTGGCTTCGCCGGGGGTGCATTCGTCGAGCTGCATGGCGATGTCGGAGTTGAGCACGGTTTGGATTTTCATGGAGATTTCGGGCGAGAGGAAGAGTTTGTCGCCGTTAATCGGGCTTTTGAAGGTGCAGCCTTCTTCGGTGAGTTTGCGCATGTCGGATAGCGAAAACACTTGGAAACCGCCGGAGTCGGTCAAAATCGGTTTGTTCCAGCCGATAAAGTCGTGCAGGCCGCCGAACTGTTCGATGACTTCGAGGCCGGGGCGCAGCCATAAATGATAGGTGTTGCCGAGGATGATTTGGGCGTTGATGTCGTGCAGGTTTTGCGGGGTCATGGCTTTGACCGAGCCGTAGGTGCCGACGGGCATGAATACGGGGGTTTCGATGCTGCCGTGGTTGAGTTCCAATGTACCGCGGCGGGCGTGGCCGTCTTTGTTGTGTAAGGTGAATTTAAGCATGATGGTTTTGTTTTTTAATGGTTTCCGTCAACCGGAGTAAAAACGGATTATAAAGGATTTTGCGGCCGGAACGTGCTTCGGATCGCACGGAGGCCGTCTGAAACGGTTTTCAGACGGCCTCCGGTTTGTGTTGCGGACGGTTGGCTTATTCCAGCACTTCTTCCGTTGTTCCGTTTCCGACGGGAACGTAATTGCCGAAGGTAACGGGCGGCGGGAGCAGGGAGTTCAGGTTCAGCGTGGCGGCGTTGAGGGTGGGATAGCCGCTGAACGTTACCGAGTAGCCGCCGTTGCCCGAACTGCGGATTTTGGCGTGCGCGCCCAGCGGGAAGGTGGATTTGTTGGCGATATGGCCGAACGGGAAGCCGGTCAGCACGGGCACGCGGATGGTGCGCTGGATTTGGCTGACGACCGACGGGAAATCGTAGCTGGAGTCGTAAATGTCGCGGATGGTACCCATGCGGAAATCGCCGAAGACGATGGCGCGCTGTTTTTGCAGAATCCCCGCCAGATACAGCGTGTTGAGCATACGCTCGATGCGGTAGGGCTGTTCGCCCACGTCTTCGATAAACAGGATGCCGCCCTGGATGTCGGGCATGTAGGGCGAACCTGCCAAAGAAGCCAGTACGCTGAGGTTGCCGCCCCAGAATGTGCCTTCCGCATTGACGTCGCTGCGCTGGATGACGGGGACGTCGACGGTGTTGCCGGCGGAGGTCGAGCCGCGGATGAACGAATCCATCGTATAGGTGCTGGGCTGCGGTTTGCCGAACTCGCTGTACACCATCGGGCCGGCGAAGCTGGAGACGTTGCCTTTGGCGAGCAGGGCGAGCTGGACGGCGCAGACGTCGCTGAAACCGAAAAACAGCGTGCCGCGTTCGCGCATCCTTGCGCCGAGCGAGGCGAAGTCGATGTGCGGCAGGATGCGCGCCGCACCGTAGCCGCCGCGCAGCCCCATCAATACTTTCGGCGTTTTGACGCGGCCGGTGGCGACGTCTTGGAAGTCGGCGATGCGTTGCGCGTCGGTGCCGGCGAAACGCTGGTAGCGGCGCGAACCGGCTTCTTGGTTGGTTACGGTAAAGCCTGCGTTATACAGGCGCGTCAGGCCGATGTTGACGCGGTTGATGTCTTCGGCGAAACCGGAAGGGGCGACCACGCGCAATACGTTGTCGCCGTGGTGGACGGTGGATGAGCTGATGGGTTGCACGGGTTTGGCTTTCTGAGGATTGTTCGTTGCCGCGGGTTGGGAAGTCGAGCCGGTGCCGCAGGCCTGAAGCAGCCCCGCGCCTGCCACGGCGGCGGAGGCGCGCAGAAAACGGCGGCGTGAAGGATTCCAGTCCATTGTTTTTCCTTTTGTTTGATAATGACGAAGCCTTGAGGCCGTCTGAAAGTTATACCAGTAACGCTTTGATTTGCTCTGGCCAGTCGTCGGGCAGGGACATTTCGTGCCTGCGTACCGCGGGCGCCCAAATCGGGGCGGGGAAGTTGGCGTCGTTTTCGAAGCGGGCGATGACGTGCCAGTGCAGGTGGGGGACGACGTTGCCCAAGCTGGCGAGGTTGATTTTGGCGGGACGGAACACGCGGCGCATTGCGGCTTCGACTTTATACACCGTTTCCATGATTTCCGCGCGTTCGGCGGCGGAGAGGTCGGTCATTTCCGCGACATGGCGCCGCCAGATGACGCGGCAGAAGGCGGGCGCGCCGGCTTCGTCGTGCACGGCGATGACGCGCAGGTTGGCGGTTTGCAGCAGGATGTGTTCGTTTTGCGCTTGGCAGATGGGGCAAGTCATCGGTTTTTCCGAGGGTGTTTGGAACCGGCCTATTCTAAGCCAAAAGACCGTCCGAATCATCTTAATTCTTTCGCATCGGGCAAGGGCGGAATGTCGGCGGCGTTTTCAGACGGCCTTTGACGCGGTTTTCGGACAAAAGGCCCGTTTGGAATCGCAGACGGGTCATAAAAACTGCGCCGCCCCTTGGTTGGCCAATACGTCCGCTTTTTCGTTTTCCGGATGTCCGGCATGGCCTTTGACCCATGTCCAGCGGACGTCGTGCTGCCGGACCAGGTTGTCCAGCTCCTTCCATAAGTCGTCGTTTTTGACGGGTTGTTTGGCGGCGGTTTTCCAGCCGTTTTTCTTCCAGCCGTGTATCCAGCTTTCCATGCCGTTTTTGACGTATTGCGAATCGGTGCAGATTTCCACCGTGCAGCGGCGTTTCAGGCTTTTCAGCCCTTCGATGACGGCGGTCAGCTCCATGCGGTTGTTGGTGGTTTCCGCTTCGCCGCCGAACAGTTCTTTTTCATGCGTGCCGTAACGCAGCAAAACGCCCCAGCCGCCCGCGCCCGGATTGCCTTTGCAGGCGCCGTCGGTGTAGAGGTAAACGGTTTTGTCCATGTTTTTTCCCGTGGTTGCGCAGGCGTCATCATAACATACGGGCCGTCTGAAATATTGCGTCCCGCCGGACACGCCTATAATATGAATGTTCTTTGGACGAAAGGAGAAACATATGGGCCGACAGGAGTTGTACCTTTACAAGCAGATGCCGAAATGGACGAAAGACACGGTGCCGGAAACGTTTTTGTCGAAACACAATACCGCCGAGGGTACTTGGGGGCACATTACGGTAACGAAGGGCCGTCTGAAATTTTACGAATTGGACGAAAAGGGCGCGGTGCAGGAAGAATACGAACTGTCGCCCGAAGGCGGCGCGTGGATGATAGCGCCGCAGCAGTGGCACAAAATCGAACCGCTGAGCGACGATTTGGAAATGCAGCTTGAGTTTTACTGCACGGCGGACGATTATTTCAGCAAAAAATACGGCATGAGCGCCACCCATTCCGCCGTGCGTGCGGCGGAAGGCATCGTGCCTGCGGGCAAGGCGTTGGACATGGGCTGCGGTCAGGGCAGGAACGCGCTGTTTCTCGCCTTGAAAGGTTTTGACGTAACCGCCGTCGACAACAATCCGCACGCGGTGCAGAACGTGGCGGAGCTGGCGCGGGCGGAAGGCTTGCCGGTGCGGGCGTTCGAATATGATTTGAACGCGGCGCATTTGCAGGACGATTTCGACTATATCGTGGCGACGGTGGTGTTTATGTTCCTCCGGCCGCAGTCTGTGCCGCAGATTATCGCCGACATGCAGGCGCATACCAATCCGGGCGGTTACAATCTGATTGTGTCGGCGGTGGACACCGCGGATTTCCCCTGCCCGATGCCGTTCCCGTTCAAATTCGGCGAAGGCGAACTGCGCGGCTATTATCAGGATTGGCAACTGGTCGAATACAAGGAAGAACTCGGCTCGATGCATGCGCGCGACGAGGCGGGCAACCCGATTCAGTTCAAATTCGTTACCATGCTGGCGAAAAAGCCTGAGTAGGGGCCAAACGGGCAAAGGCCGTCTGAAACGGGGTTTTCAGACGGCCTTTCGGCTTTTCGGCGGCCTTTCGGAGCGGCCGGCGGCAAAATCCGCACAAGGATTTTCGACAAACCGTTTCATCCTCTGATATGCTGTCGCCTTGTTTTGTTTTTCAGACGGCCTTTTTAAGGAAAACCATGTTTCGCAACTTTGATTTAGGTGTATTTTTACTGGCGGTGCTGCCGGTGCTGCTGGCGCTTACCGTGCGCGAAGTCGTGCGCGGCTATACCGCCCGCCGTTGGGGCGACCACACCGCCGAACAATACGGGCGGCTGACGCTCAACCCGCTGCCGCATATCGACCCGATAGGTACGGTGCTCGTGCCGCTGTTTTGCCTGATGCTGTCGGCGCCGTTCCTGTTCGGCTGGGCGCGGCCGATTCCCATCGACTCGCGCAATTTCCGCGACCCGCGCCGCGCATGGCGCTGGATTGCCGTATCGGGACCGCTGGCCAACCTGCTGATGGCGTTTTTCTGGGGACTGGTCATCGTATCGGCAATCTATGTGCCCGAAAACTTCCAGTCGCCGCTGGTGCAGATGGCCGGTTACGGCATCCTGATTAACGCCGTCCTGTTCGCGCTCAACCTGATTCCGATTCTGCCGTGGGACGGCGGCATCATCATCGATACCTTCCTGCCCGCCAAGCAGTCTATGCAGTTTCGCAAAATCGAGCCTTACGGTACATGGATTATCCTGATTCTGTTGTTCACCGGTCTGCTCGGCAAACTCATCATGCCGATGGTGGCGGCGGTTCAGATAGCGGTGCAGGCGCTGATGACGCTGTTTGTCTGAATCGGGTATCCTTGGCGGCAGGAGGCCGTCTGAAACGCCGTTTCGGTCGGTTTCAGACGGCCTGTTTCTTTGCAGGCGCCGAAAAGAAATGCCGGACGGCGGTGTAAAAGGCGTTGGAAAACCTGCTTAAAAATTGTACAATTTCCATCCTTTTACCGGCGGCGGAACTTCCATGCAAATCGGCGCATACACAATCGACACCCCCATCGCGCTCGCGCCGATGGCGGGCATTACCGACAAGCCGTTCCGCAGACTGTGCCGCGCGTTCGGCGCAGGCTGGGCGGTCGGCGAAATGCTGCACAGCGACCCTGCGTTCAGAAACACCGCCAAAACCCTGCACCGCAGCGATTTCGGCGGCGAAGAAGGAGTGGCGGCGGTGCAGATTGCGGGCAGCGACCCGCGGCAGATGGCGGAAGCGGCCGTATACAACGTCGCCCTCGGCGCGCAGCTTATCGACATCAATATGGGCTGCCCCGCCAAAAAAGTCTGCAACGTCCAAGCGGGCAGCGCGCTGATGCAAAACGAACCGCTGGTGGCCGCCATACTTGAAGCCGTCGTCGGCGCGGCGGGCGTTCCCGTTACCCTCAAAACCCGTCTGGGCTGGCACGACGACCATAAAAACATCCTCACCATCGCCCGCATCGCCGAAGAGTCGGGCATCGCCGCCATCGCCATCCACGGCCGCACGCGCACCCAGATGTACAGGGGCGAAGCGAGTTACGAATTAATCGCCGAAGCCAAAGGCCGTCTGAATATCCCCGTCTGGGTCAACGGCGACATCACTTCGCCGCAGAAAGCCGCCGCCGTATTGCGGCAAACCGGTGCCGACGGCGTGATGATAGGGCGCGGCGCACAGGGCCGGCCGTGGCTTTTCCGCGATTTGGCCCATTACGCCCGACACGGCGTGCTGCCCGAAGCCCTGAGCCTGCGGGAGTGCGGCGAAACCGTGTTGGCGCACGTCCGCGCCATGTACGATTTTTACGGTGCCGCCGCCGGAGCGAGGATTGCGCGCAAACACATAGGCTGGTATCTGGATTCCATGCCCGAAGGCGAAGCGGCGCGTCGGGAAATCAACCGTCTGGACGACGCGGCGGCGCAATATGACGCGGTGGCCGCCTATCTGGACAGGCTGCCCGAACTGACCGACGCTTGGGCGTGCGGCTACCGCTGAGGCCGTCTGAAAACGCTGTTTCTGCGGAGACGGGTCGGAAAGGAAACGCAATGGACTTTTGGCATGGTTTTTGGATTATCACCGGCGTGCATTTCCTCGCCTGCATGTCGCCCGGCCCCGATTTCGTGTTGGTTTCGCAGCAGTCGCTGGGCCGCGGCAGAGCGGCGGGGCTGCTGACCGCGCTGGGTATCGCGCTCGGTTTCGGCGTGCACATCGTTTATTCGGTATTCGGACTGGTTACGCTGGTCGCGCAGTCCGCGCCGCTGCTGACGGCGGTCAAAATCATCGGCGGCCTGTATCTGGTCTATATCGGCTATAAGGGCATCCGCGCCAAAGCCGGCGGCGGTGTGTTGGAAATCAAAGCGGAGAAAGCCGCGCGCGAACCGGTTGGCAAAACCGTGTGGCGCGGCGTGTTGTGCAACGTGCTGAACCCGAAGGCGGTGGTGTATATGCTGTCGCTGTTTACCGTGGTGCTGTCGCCTGCGACCCCGATGTGGCAGATGGCGGTTTACGGCGCGTGGATGACGCTGATGATTTTTATCTGGTTCGCACTGGTGGCGCTGATGCTGTCCGTTCCCGCCGTGAGCAGGCGGTTTTCGCGTTTCGGCCACTGGATAGACAGGGTTTGCGGCGGCGCGCTGGCATTGTTGGGCGTGAAAGTGATGAGCGGAAGCTGAGGCCGTCTGAAAACGGATATGGCAATCGATTTTGGAAAGGGAAGATAAAATGAAACAAAAAATAGACATCGCGCAATGTATCGAACAGAACCTGAAGCAATACTTTAAGGATTTGAACGGGGAAACGCCGTGCGCGGTTTATGAAATGGTGCTCAACCAAGTCGAAAAACCGCTGCTCGGCTGCGTTATGGAGGAATGCGGCGGCAACCAGTCGAAAGCCGCCGCCGTATTGGGGTTGAACCGCAACACGCTGCGGAAGAAACTGGTGCAGCACGGGTTGCTGGAAAATTAAAAAAGACACGACAGGCCGTCTGAAAACCGACCGTTTCAGACGGCCTGATTGCTTTTTGCGGCCGGATACATGCGGGCGGGGCGTCAAAGGATTTTCAATGAACAACCGAACCAAACTGTGGCTTGCGCTGACGATGGTAGGCATAACCGGCGGGCTGGTCGGCATCGTGCTGACGGAATTGCTGCATTTCGTGCAACATCACGCCTACGGTTATGCTTTGGACGGCGGACATCAGTCGTTCCGCGAAGGCGTGGAGGCGGCCGCCCCGCTGCGGCGGTTTTACGCGCTGCTCTCGTGCGGCGTTGCCGCGGGCGGCGGCTGGTGGCTGCTGAAGCGGTACGGCAAACCGCTGGTCGGTATCAAGGCTTCGTTGGCCAAACCGCTGGAAGGGTTGCCGTTTGCCGCCACCGTCGGCCATGCGCTGTTGCAAATCGTAACCGTCGGACTGGGTTCGCCGTTGGGGCGGGAAGTGGCGCCGCGCGAAATGACGGCGGCGTTCGCCTCGTTGTGGGTCAGGCGGCTCGGTTTGGACGAGGACGGCGCGCGGCTGTTGATTGCCTGCGCTTCCGGCGCGGGCTTGGCGGCGGTGTATAACGTGCCGCTGGCCGCCACGCTGTTTATTTTGGAAACAATGCTCGGCGTGTGGACGCGGCAGGCGGTAACGGCGGCGCTGTTCTGTTCGGTGCTGGCAACCGCAGTGTCCAGAATGGGGCTGGGCGACATGCAGCAATACAGCGTCGGCTTGCAGATTGACCGGCCGCTGCTGTGGTGGTCGGCGGCGGCCGGGCCGTTGTTGGGCGCGGCGGCGGTGCTGTTCCGGCGCACGGCCGCCCCGTTTCCGCTGCTGGCGCGCGGCGACCGGCGCATTGTGCCGCTGGCGGTAGCGGCGTTCGCCGCCGTCGGCCTGCTGGCGATGTACAGCCCCGATATTCTGGGCAACGGCAAAGCGGGCAACCAACTGGTGTTCGGCGGCCTAATCGGCTGGCAGGACAGCCTGCAACTGGCGGTGCTGAAATGGCTGGCGGTGTTGCTGGCGCTGGCGGCCGGCGCATACGGCGGGCTGATTACGCCTTCGATGATGCTCGGCAGCACGCTTTCCTTCGCAAGTGCGGCGTTGTGGAATGCTTTTTTACCCGCTATGCCGTCTGAAAGCGCGGCCGTGGTCGGCGCGGCGGTGTTTCTGGGCGTGTCGCTGAAAATGCCGCTGACCGCCGTCGTGTTCGTGCTGGAATTGACCCGCGCGCCCGTCGCGCTGCTGATGCCGCTGTGCCTTTGCCTGACCGGTGCGGTGGCGGCGGCGGAACGGTTGGAAAAGGCAATGAAATAAAGGGAAACCATGTTCTACCAGATTCTCTCGCTGCTGATTTGGAGCAGCTCGTTTATCGCCGCCAAATTCGCCTACACCATGCTCGATGCGGCATTGATGGTACAGGCGCGGCTGCTGATTTCCGTGTTCATCGTACTGCCCGTCTGCCGCCGCTATCTCGACAAAATTCCGAAAAACAAATGGAAGCCGCTGCTGTGGCTGTCGTTTCTCAATTATGTGGTGGTGCTGATGCTGCAATTCATCGGCCTGAAATACACCTCCGCCGCCAGCGCGGAAACCGTTATCGGGCTGGAACCGCTGCTGATGGTGTTTATCGGTCATTTTTTCTTCCGCGACCGGGCCGAATGGTATCACTGGCTGTGCGGGCTGGCCGCCTTTGCCGGCGTCGCCGTTATGATTGCCGGCGGGCACGGCGGCGGCAATATCGGCATTCGGGGCTGCCTGATGATTTTCATCGCCGGCATCGTGTTTTGCAGCATCACCCGCCCGACGCAGAAACTGATTGCCGACATCGGCGCGCCGGCGTTTACCTCCATGTCGCTGGCCGTTTCCGCCGTTATGTGCCTGCCGTTTTCACTGCTGCTGGCCGACAGCTATCAAATCAACTGGAACTGGCCGGGCGGCATCGCGCTGCTGTACCTCGGCGTCGGTTGCAGTTGGTTTGCCTATTGGCTGTGGAACAAAGGCATGAGCCGCGTTCCCGCCAACCTCTCCGGCCTGCTGACCACGCTGGAACCGGTGTTCGGCATCCTATTGGCGGTCGTTATCCTCGGCGAACGCATTTCCGCCGTGTCGGGAGCAGGGATGATGATTGTCGTCGCGGCGGCATTTGCAGCGGCACTGCTGCCTAAAGTTCTGAAGAAACAGGTAAATAAGGCCGTCTGAAAACCGGTTTTCAGACGGCCTTACTCAAAGGATTGTCAACAATTTTTCCAAAAACCTACTGCCAAAAAGCCGAAAATAGCGGATAATGACGCCTTGAAAATTTAATTAATATCTTTGCAAAAACACCGGTTCAACCTTCAAAAAAGGAATCCCCATGCCTTCCATCAAACGCGCCCTGATCAGCCTGTCCGACAAAAACGGCGCAGTCGAATTTGCCCGAACCCTGCACAAACTCGGTGTCGAAATCCTCTCCACCGGCGGCACGGCGAAGCTGCTTGCCGATGCGGGCGTTCCCGTGATTGAAGTCGCTGACTACACCGGTTTTCCCGAAATGCTCGACGGCCGCGTGAAAACGCTGCATCCGAAAATCCACGGCGGTATTTTGGGGCGGCGCGATTTGGGCGAACACGTCGCCAAGATGGAAGAGCACGGTATCGGCAACATCGACCTCGTTTGCGTCAACCTTTACCCTTTCGCCGCCACCATCGCCAAACCAAACTGCACATTGGAAGACGCGATTGAAAACATCGACATCGGCGGCCCGACCATGGTGCGCTCCGCCGCGAAAAACTGGAAACACGTCGCCATCGTTACCGACACCGCCGACTTCCCCGCCATTGCCGCCGAAATGGAAGCCAATGGCGGCGCGTTGAGCGACAAAACCCGTTTCAACCTGTCGCGCAAAGCGTTCAGCCACACCGCCCAATACGACGGCATGATTTCCAACTACCTGACCTCGCTTTCAGACGACGTCTTGAGCGGCACGCCCCAAATCGGCGAGTTCCCCAGCCAGTTCAACCAAAGTTGGATTAAAGTACAAGACATGCGCTACGGCGAAAATCCGCACCAACGCGCCGCGTTCTACCGCGATGTGTACCCCGCCGCAGGCAGCCTCGCCGCCTACAAACAGCTCCAAGGCAAAGAATTGTCGTACAACAACATTGCTGATGCCGATGCTGCATGGGAAGCCGTTAAGTCCTTCGACGCGCCCGCCTGCGTGATTGTGAAACACGCCAATCCGTGCGGCGTCGCCGTTGCAGCCGATACATTGACCGCCTACAAACTCGCTTACGCCACCGACACCACCAGCGCGTTCGGCGGCATCATCGCCTTCAACCGCGAAGTGGACGGCGCAACCGTGCAACAGATTACCGACAACCAGTTTATGGAAGTCTTGATGGCACCGAAGTTTACCGCCGAAGCCCTCGAAATCGCCGCCGCCAAGAAAAACGTGCGCGTATTGGAAGTGCCTCTAGAAGTAGGCGCGAACCGCTTCGAACTCAAACGCGTCGGCGGCGGACTGTTGGTACAAACGCCCGACATCCACCGCATCAGCCGCGCCGATTTGAAAGTCGTCTCCAAACGCCAACCGACCGAGCAGGAGTGGAACGATTTACTGTTCGTCTGGAACGTCGCGAAATACGTCAAATCCAACGCCATCGTGTTCGGCAAAGGCGGTCAAACCTACGGCATCGGCGCAGGTCAAATGAGCCGCGTGGACAGCACCCGCATCGCCGCCCGCAAAGCGCAAGACGCAGGTTTGGACTTAAACGGCGCGTGTGCTGCTTCGGACGCCTTCTTCCCGTTCCGCGACGGCGTGGACGTCATCGCCGAGCAGGGCATCAAAGCCATCATCCACCCCGCAGGCTCGATGCGCGATCAGGAAGTTTTCGACGCGGCAGACGAACACGGCATTGCCATGGTAGTAACGGGTGTCCGCCATTTTAGGCATTGATTCGGAAACACATTCAAAGGCCGTCTGAAAATTGTTTCAGACGGCCTTTTATAATTAATAAGCTTTCCGCAAGCGTGTTTAATTTAAGGGTTTGCCGGTATTCAAATCTTCACAGGAAACCCGATAAAAAACGACTTCAGAATCCGTATTCCACTTTAAACATGTATTCGTTGCGCTTGTAGCGGTTCAGCCAGGACGAGCTTTTGTTGTCGGTGTGTTTTACGGTGAGGACGGGTACGAAGCCGCGGAGGAAAGGGCGGTCGAATTTGATGTCCAACTGGTAGGTGCGTTCGAAATCACGGCGGCGGGTTTCCAGCCAGGCATGGTAGTCCTGATAGGCTGTTTTGCGCCAGATTGCCTGAAAGGTGGCGTCGATGCCGGATTCAAAACGTTTGTTGACACCTGCGCGCAGGCCGTGCCGGCGGTAGGAATCCACTTTTTCGCGGCTGTTTTTGCGCAGGTAGTCGTAGCCGCCGAATACCAGCCAGTCTTTCGGCAGGGCGTAGATGGCGGTGGTGAACAGAAGCGTCTGCGGGCCGTTGAAATGTTTTAATTCGCCGCGGTAGCGGTCGTATTTGTGGTCGAGCTGCACGCCCAGCGAGGCTTGGTCGGAAAAGGTGCGGCTGTATGCCGTGCTGATGCCGGCGCTGCTGTCGCGCAGTTTGCCGCCCGACCATTCGTATTGCACCTGCGGGCCGATACTGAAGGAATGGTCTTTGCTCTGAAAACTGTAAGCGGGGCTGACGTTGATATTGTGTTCGCCGTATTCCTTGTTGCCGGGATAGAGCCGGCCCCATGCGTAGCCGCCCAGTTGCAGGCCGTGGTGGCCGTTGAGCGAAATGCGTCTGCTTAAGTTGGCTTCATATACCCACATCCGGTTTTTCAACGCATCGGGCGCGTAGGCGTCAAGCCGTTCGTTGCGGCAGGACAGCATTCCGGCGTCGTCCAGAATCGGCTGCCCGTTCGAATCGAAACCGCAGCTTGTCTGATTGCGGACAACCGTCGCGCCCGACGACTGGTTTAAGTTGGTGTCGTAACCCGCGCCGAACGAAACCGAACCGCTCCACGCATCGCGTTTCTTCAAAGCGTCGGCAAACACTTTGATTTTCTCATTGACGGCGGGCACTTCGGGAATATCGATGCCGTCGAACAATGCCGCCGATTCTTTGTTTTGTTTGTCTATAAACAGCAGCCGCGCCAAATCCAGGCGGCCGCGCAGAAATTCGGGATTTTTGCGGTAAAGCTCGCGGTATTTCGCCAGCGCGGCCTTCAAATCGTCGCGGAACACCGCCTGATTGGCCTCGGCAAACAGCACTATATCGGGGTCGTAATCATCCTGACGGCGGTAAATGTCCAACAGCCGCGCCGTTTCCTCTTCGTTTTGCGCGTTGACCGCCTTCATCAGCGACAACGCTAAATCTTCGCCGTCCTGCACTTCTCCCGCGCCGAACTCAATCGCCGTATTGTCCGCTTCGTTCCTTTCCTGCTGTGCGCGGCGGAGTTCCGTTCCCTGTTTGAGCTGCATGAAGCGGTCTTCCCTGTCGTCGGCAAACGCGTGGGGCAGCAGGCTCAGAAAAACGGGCAGGATGAGCAGGCGTTTCATTTAGATTACTTTCCTTTTGGTGTGGTGGGATTGGGTTTTCAGACGGCCTCTGAAGCGGGCCGGCAGACATTCATTCGGGTTTTCAATTATTATTTTTTCGTACCGCCGAAAGCAGTATTGAGATTCGGATTTCGGGCGAACTCGGCGACACCGGCCAGCGCGGCGGCATCGTTGCCGTAGAAATTGCCGCGGGTCGTACCGCTTACATCGTTGGCCGTAGCCCTGCCGCCGAACGAAGCGTTCGCGGTGTTGATAACGGCATTGTCGACGGTAACGCTCAGGCCGGGGCGTTTAATCGTGCCGTTCAGCCTTTTTTTAGCGAAGTCCGCCTTTAAATCGCCGGTCAGCAGGGCGGTATTGGCGTCGACATAGTGATTGATGCCTTTGACCGAGTAAACGGCGGTGCCGCCGGTCGGCATTTTTGCGGTTTTGCCCGTACCGTTGTAGAACACGGAATAATTGGTTCCGGCCGTTCCCGCCGCCGCACCCGGCTGCACGTCCGCCCAATCGCCGAAATACACGTCCGCGTTGCCGACCCTGGCAAAAGATATACGGCCCAGGTTGGAATAATCGTTGGGTACCCCGCCGGGGACATATCTGTAAATCGGGCTGTACATACGGTAAAGGCGGGTAACGGTTACGCCGTTATCATCCCGGTTGACGATACCGTCGAACAGGCGACGCACCAGCGGTTTTTTGCCGATTTCGTCGAAGCGGGCGAACGAAGTCGAATTTTTATGGGTGTGGTACAGCATTTTCCCTTTATAAGTCAGTAGATTGGAATAAGTAACATGAACGGAGGCCCTGTTTCCGTACCAGCCTGACGATTCGGTTCCGAGCCTGATATAGCGCGGTTGCCTGCCGTCCGTAACCGTTGCGCCCGCTTGAGTGCCGGATACAAAAAAATGGGGCTGTGCCTGCGCGGCGGTAGCGGCAAACACAGCCGCCGCTATCATCAGAAGTTCGGTATGTTTCATAATCAACCTCTTCGGTATCGCTAAATATTTTTTGAAAATTCGTTAAAGGCCGTCTGAAACCGAATCGGGCGAAAGCGGGGCTTCCGCCCGACGGATAATCATCGTTTTCCAATCAGCCTGCTTTAGCGTCTGGTGCCGCCGAAGGCAGTGTTGAGTTTGGGATTGTTAAAATCGGCCACCCCGGCCAGTGCGGCGGCATTGTTGCCGTAGAAATGGCCTTGGGTTCTGCCGTTGATGCTGCCGTTGGCTTTGGCGGCGCCGCTAAACGAAGCCTGGGCGGTATTGATAACGGCATTGTTGATCGCAACGCTCAAACCTGTTTTGGAAATCGTACCGTTCAATTTCTTAGCGCCGAAATCGGCGGTCAGCGTGCCGGTCATGATGGGCGAATTCTGGTTAACGTAATTGTTGATACCTTTAACGGCATAGGTAGCCTTGCCGCTGGTCGGCATTCTGGTAGTTTTGCCCGTGCCGTTGTAGAACACGGAATAATTGGTGCCGGGATTGCCCGCACCGGCTCCCGCTTTCACATCCGCCCATTCGCCGAAATACACATCCAGATTGCCGACTTTGCCGTAAGTCATACGGCCCAAATGGGAGTGGTCGGGCATCACGCCTGTCTTGCTGAGAAGGTTCCATCTGCCACCAGTCATACGGTACATACGGGCAACGATAACGCCGTTTTTGTCTTTATTGACTACCCCGTTTGCTAGCGCTCGAATGATTGGTTTGGTCCCGATAGAATCTACTTTGGCGAACGGAGTGGGATTGTTATTGGCTACCTTTTTTCCTTGATTTTTCAGGCTGGGATCAACAACATTGATAGCAGCCTTGCCTCTGTAATTGCCTTCTCCTTCTATTCCCAATTTGATATGACGAGGAAGTCCGTTGTTTGTAACCGTTGCCCCCGCTTGAGTACCCGAAACAGAAGGTGCGATTTGAGCTTGGGCGGAAGATGCGGCAAACACGGCGGTCAAAGCTATCAGAAGTTTAGCGTGTGTCATGATTAAATCTCCTAAATATGGTGTTTACAAATGCCTTCCGAAGATTTACAAAAGGCCGTTTCAATCGGACCGGATTCGGATAAGCGGTCTTTAATGCGCTCAGAAGGCGATATGAACTATACGCCTGATTACAACTAATGCAAATAAAAATAATTTTAATTATCTTATTTGTTGAATATATTTCATCTATCAACTTTTGTGTTAATCAAATATAACTAAAAAAATAATTGTTATAGCGGTTGCATAAATATGTAATGCCGACCGGCACGGATAAATCTGCTTTGTTTCCCACCCGTTATTCCCGCCTGTGCAGGAATGACGGGTTTTTGTTGTCCGAGGGAATGGCGGGGTACGGGGAAGGGCGGTTTTGTCAAAGGGAATAATGGATGGGTTTGAAAAGGCGGAGAAGGCCGTCTGAAAAGGAGAAGGCCGTCTGAAAAATCTTCCGGCTGCTTTGGCGCGGCGGTGTTTTTCAGACGGCCTGACGATAGGCAAATAAATGGTCAGAATTTGCCGGTAATCCCTATCCTGACCGTCCTGCCCGGTGCGGGCATATAGGAACGGCTGAACGGGTCCATATAGTAGCGGTTGGTCAGGTTGGTGCCCACCAGTTCGGCGCTGATGTTTTTGTTGATGCGGTAGCGCAGATAGGCATCGACTACGGCCGTGGCCGACCAGCGCATGTTTTCTATGCCGTCGATATAATTTGTATTAATACCGTAGTTGCTATTGACTGCCTGCTGGAATCCGACCCATGAATCTTTGCGGCTTTTGTATACGTCGCTGTGCCAGTGGAAGCGGGTGCCGACATCCAGTTTGTTTTTCAGGAAACGCGCGCCCAGTTCGGCATCGACCGACCAGCGCGGCTGCATCATGGATGACAGGTAACCTTTGATTTCTACCCCGCCGGGGAAGCAGGTCGGTGCGCGTACCAATGGCTTGCTGCCGCTGCTTTGGACATAATGTGCCAATACTTCGGACTGTGCGTTGTCGGTAAATGCGGCACCCTCGTCGCAGACGTCGTTGCGGATGGTGCGGATGACGCCGAGGCTGCCGTACACCTTGCCGGTATCGAAGCGGGCGGACAATTCCGCGCCGGTGCGTATCTGCTTGTCGAATTGTTCGAATTCAAGCTGGTCGTTGCGGTCGATGATGTTTTTGGTGGTGTTGCGAAAATAGTTGATGCGGAAATCGGCCTTGCGCATTTTCGGGAACAGTCCGGTCAGGTCGTGGATATAGCCGACCTCGAAATTCTTGCCGCGTTCGGGTTTCCATTGGTAGCCATAGCGGTTTACCGAGGTGGTGTTAACCCTCGGGCTGATGGGAACACCTGCGGTACCCTCGAAAGTGCTGGGAAAACGCAGGGTTTGGGTATAGCGCAGATAGGCGCGGGCATAGTCGGTCAGATTGAAGGTTACCGAAGCGGCGGGCGCCCAGCCGCTGCCTTTCTGCTTCAGCGCCTGCTGCTTCTGCGCCGGTGTCAGTGCGCTTTTATAAGTGTAGTTACTTGCAGTTTCGGCCGTAAGGTTTTGGAATTTGTTTACAAAACGCGGGCTATTGGGATCGGCCGGATTATAGATGGGGTTTTCGACACGGGTCAGCACTTTGGGATTGCTTAAGATAGGATGGTCGGCCATATTCAGATTGCCGTATTGGTCTTTGGTCCAATCGAAACGTGCTTGAGTAACATACACTGGTATACCGTTAGATCCTCCGGGATTGATTTTAGCAGATGCATCCAACATGTCTTGTGTCGGTTCGCATGTAGGAGACATGATGCAGGCATCGGCTTTTTGATAGGCCTCATAATCTTTTTTCGTCGCCACGACATCGGCGGTATATCGAAGCCCTCTGTGGGCTTCCAATTCACCGCCGTTGTCTAAGAATTTTTTGACACTGTCGTCTTGCAGGGAGAAGTTGGTATAGCGCGCGCCTGCGGTCAGCGTCAGCCACGGGCGCGGCTCGAAGCGGAAATTGAAGCCGAGGTTGTATTCGCGTCGCCTACCGTTGCGCGGATAGGTGATAACGTCGAGAAATGGGTTGGGATAGAGCGAATCTTCACCGATTTCCTTTTTGAAATGGTCGCCGTATAAATCGGCAAATTCATTGCGTGTTGCCAGTTTTTCGTTCTGAAAGTCGCCCAATACGGTCAGCTCAAGATTGTCGCGCAGCTTCATGCGGTTGGAGAAATTGAAGCCGTTGCGGTTGTTGGTGGCATAGAGTGCCTGCGCCTGGCGGGTATTGAAGCGGCCGTCGGTATTCGGCAGGCCTTCATCTAAGCCGGGCCTGTTGCGGCGCAGGCCGTTCCTCCAATTATCGTAAGCCTCTCCCCAAGGGATATCCATCCAAGCGATATCGCCGGGGACACCGCCGGAGGAATTGGTTTTGGAGCGGGTGCGGGTGGCCCATAGCGAGGCGTTCAAATCAATCCAGCGGCTGCCTTCGGGTTTCCACGAATAGTCGATATTGTAGGCGCGCTGCTTGACCCATGCCTGCGGCCATTCGGCGATTTTGTTTTGGGAATCGATATTATCACCTTGGAAACCGCCGCCGCTGAGGATGCGTGATGGCATAACCTCGCCGAAGGTGGAGTGCGTATGGCGCAGGCCGAGTTTGATGCTTTGGTTGTTCGGCAGGCGGAAGGTGGTTTTACCCAGCCAGGATTCGGTTTCCAGCGAAGTATTGGCTACCTCGCCTCCCGGCGTGTAGAAGAGGCCGATAATGGGGACATCGGGGCTGAGTTCCTTTATCCCCTGTTCTTGTTCCAGCCTGCGGAGGTTCTCGGCATTGTCGGTGGAGTAGAAGCCGTAACGGTGCGCGCCTTTTTTGCCTGAAAAGTAATTGCCCTTGTTGCGGTAGGCATAGGTGAGTATGGCATCGAAATTATCTTGTTTGGTCGCAGCGGCGATGCGGTAGGCCTTGTCTTCCGAAAATTTATGCTTGCCGCCGAAGCGCGGGGTTAATCTGTCTGAATCGTCGGCATAAAACCGCCAGTATCCGCCTACTACATTTTCAGGATGTTCCAAAGTGCGGTAATCCACGTTTTCGGCATAGGTGGCTTTACGCGGCTTGATGGAATTGTTGCTGGTTTCCGCCTTGATTTCCACGCCGTATTTCTGACCTTCGGGCACGATGTCGTCGGCTTCGAGGGTTTTCAGCGCCACCGAACCGCCGATACCGCTTTTGACCTCGCGGTTGAACGACGGACCTTTTTCCACATACACGCTGCTGATGATATTGGGATCGACATAGTTGCGGTTGTTTGCGCCGAACATGCCGCGCCAGACGGTAATCGCCTGCTCGGTGCCGTCGATGGTAACGGGGATGCGCCCCTGTCCCTGTACGCCGCGGATGTTTGGGTCGAGCGCGCCGCTGTTGCGCGCTTCGCCGCTGTAGACTCCGGGCAGGCCGCTGAAGAGGTCGGATACAGTGTTGCCTTTGAAGGTTTCGACCTCTTCCTTGCCTTTGTAGAGGTTGACGATTTCGCGGGTATAGACGCGGTCCTTGCCGCGTTCGTCTTTGTGTTTGCCTTTTACGGTAATCGGATTGAGCGTAACGGTTTGGGTGGCGGCTCCTTCGGCGGAGGCGTCGGCATTGTCGGCGGCAAGGAGGGAAGGGCAGAGGCCGAGCACGCTCAGGCAGGCCGCGATGGTTTTCAGTCGGTTGTTTCTCATTGAGTGACTCCAAAATATTGTTTTGTTGTTTCACCCGTTTGTCGTAATTGGCGGGTACAGAGAAAATTAAAAAAGAAGCAGTTTGAATGTGATTCGAAGTTAAATTATTTTGAATAATATTGATTATTGTTTGGTTATTTGACGGAAGATGATGGATTTTGTTTCACTGCTTGGAAACTTTTACAAAAGATTTTCGCAGAAAATTCTAATTGTTTGCTATTCGGATAAAAAATATGGCTTGAATTAAAAGATTTTCGGTATTAAAAACCGATAAGCGGTATGAAGGACAAGCAGGCCGTCTGAAAACTTTTCAGACGGCCTGCTCCGATAGAAATAACGTGTCAGCCGCCTGCGCCGATGGTGTAAACCTTACCGATGCTGTCGGGGTTGCGGATGATGGCGGAAACGGCGGCGGCGAGTCCGTTCCGAGTCATGTATTTTTTTGGGATGCCTTCGGGTTGCAGGGTCAGGTTGTAGCTGTTGCCGTCGCCGTCGGCGAGGCCGCAGGGGCGGAGGATGGTCCAGTTCAGGCTGCTTTGTTTGAGGTAGATTTCGGCTTCGGTTTTGGTGCGGACGGCTTCGCCGAGGGCTTGTTTGAAGGGTTCGCTCATCATGTCCCATTGTTCGCCGCAGCCCATGCTGGTAATCAGGATGAAACGGGCTTGCGGGTTGGCGGCTTGAGCGGCGGCGATGATGTTGATGTTGCCCAGTGCGTCGCTGCGTATGCCTTGTTCGTTTTTGCCGCCGACGAAGCTGATGACGCTGTCGGGGCGGTATTGTGCGAACACTTTGTCGAGCGCGTCGGCATCGAGCGCGTCGGCTACGGTCGTCTGAATGTGATGATCGCTGAAGAACGAGTCTTCAGACGGCCTTCTTAAGACGGCGACGGTATCGGTGGGGTTGGTGAGCGTGCGGATGAATGCGCGGCCGGACGGGCCGTTGGCACCGAAGATGAGTTGCATGGGGTCTCCTTTGTTGGATGGTTTGGGGTAGGCTGGTTGATTTTCAGACGACTTGTTGTGTTTGATGTTGTGCTGTCGTGGGCATAGCCCACGCTACTTCTTTTCAGTTTTCTTTTGCGGTAGAGCTGAGGTCGTCTGAAAAACAGGCAAAGCGGGTTTTATAACAACTGCCGTGGCGTGGGTTTTACCCGCGGAATTGACTGCTTTGCCCTCTCCCTAGCCCTCTCCCACGGGGAGAGGGGATGGGTTGGCAAGGAAACTCCAAGTGGCAGAGAAGCCAAAAATGCTTGAATCTCAGTATCCTCAATTCCCTCTCCCCGTGGGAGAGGGTTAGGGAGAGGGCGGTAAGCGCAAGCTTACTTTGGGGTAAACGCCAATCTTGCAGGCAGCCTGTCGAATTTCATCGGCTATTTACGATGCCGGAAGATGATTTCGTTTGTGCAGGAATGTGGCAATTTCTATCGGTTTCGGGCAGAGGTCGTCTGAAACCTGTTTAAGCCGCATCAAACAGTTTTCTCATGGCTTCGATTTGGTGTTGTTTGAGTTCGCCTGCTTCGTCGCGGCCGACGAAGATTTTGAACATGGCGCCGCCGTTGCGGTTGATGAAGTTGAGCGAGCAGGTGTCTTTGCCCATAAACGGGCGTTCCAAAAGGTAGATGGCGGCGCAGTTTTCGTAATAGATATGACCGTGTACGCCGCCGTCGGTTTCGGGGTGGTCGAAGTTGTAGAAGCCACGGCCGACTTTGCCGCTAGGTAATTTGCTGGTAACTTCGACGATGGCGTCGGGGGTATGGGCGATGAAGGTGACGGCTTCGTTCCAAGCAGCGACGGCTTGGAGGATTTCGACGATGCGACTGCCTTCGGTTTGGCGGATGCAGTTTTCGGGCAGGCAGCGGATGACGTCTTCAAAGCTGCATTGGTTTTGTGCGGCGAGCATTTCGAGCACTTGGCCGGGATTTTTTTCCAATGATTGGCGCAACATGATTTGTTGTTCGGATGAAAGTTTTTGCATGGTTTGATCCTTTTCTTGGGTCGGGAGGGTGAGCATGAGTTTGCGGATGAGGGTGGGCGACCAGTAGCGGCCGCTGGTGTTCAGGCGGATGAGGCCGTCTGAACCTTGTTTTTCAAAGAGTTGCATTGCCTGCCATTGGGCGATCAGTTTCTGCGCGGCGGCGTTGCCGTCAAACAGGGAGGGATTCAGACGGCCTGTTTCCATGTCGTGCTGCACTTGTCCGAGCAGGGCTTTGTTCGGGCTGTGACCGCTCATGAAGGCGATGTTTTTTTCGCCTTTCGGGGTGGCGAGGTAGCTGTCCAAATCGCCCTGCACCTGATAGCTGAAGCCGCCGAAGTTGCCGCCTGCGCCGGAGCCGAACGCCCAGCAGGGGATATTGGATTTGACCAGGGTGTTGTAGCGGTTGCGTTCGCCGCGGCCGGGATAGGCGAAATGGCTGTTGCTGACTTGCTTCCAGCCTTTTTGCGCCAGCGTTTCGACGGCGTAGGCGTATTGGTCTGCCTGAACGTCGAAACCGGGCGGGGCGGGAAATGCGCCTTTTTCCACCATGCGGTTGATGGGTAGCATGGGATAGAGGTTGAAGGCGTAGGTGTCGAGTCCGGACAAAGGCAGGGCGGTGGCGCGTTCGAGGTCGTTTTGCCAGACGGCGTCGGTTTGGTTGGGCAGGCCGAACATCAAATCGACAACGATGACGGCATTGATTTCACACAGTTTTTCCAGATAGGCAAAGGCTTCGTCTCCGCCGTGTTTGCGGCCGAGGCGGCGGCGGATGGCGGTGTCGAAAGTTTGCACGCCGATGGAAATGCGGTTGGCACCCGCTTCGATGCAGGCTTGGGCTTTTTCGATGTCGAAATGGCTCATGCGGCCTTCGATGGTGAACTCGCAGTCGTCGGCAATCGGCAGGTATTGGTAACAGGCGCGGATGAGTCTGGCTAGGTCTTGGGTTTGCAGCGCGGTGGGCGTGCCGCCGCCGAAATAGACGGCGCGGATTTCGCCGTTGCCTTGGCGGATTTCCGCTTCCGCCGCCATTTCTTCGATGATTTTGTCGGTGTAAACGCTGCTGTAACTCTCTTTCCACGCGTTGCGGTAGAAGCCGCAGAACACGCAGTGGTTAGCGCAGAAGGGGATGTGCAGATAGGCGAGCGCGTCGGAATCGGCGGCATGAGGGAGCTTCTGCCGCCAGATGTTCTGCCACTGCGGACGGGGAATCGGTATGCCGCCCCATATCGGCATCAACGCCTGCCGTTCGGGAAAGGCTTTGGGCGCGGATTGGCGCGGTGTCCAAACAAGCTGCTGGGTCATAAGCAATTAAAAACGATTATTGTTCACTCTAATAGAGTAAATAACTAATTTTGAAAGGTCAAGGAAAGAAGCGCGGAAGGTTGCCTGGGCCGACGGGTAACTATGAAACCGATTTTCAGACGGCCTCAGCTTCTGAAATAAATCCCTTCTTCGTCTTGGCAGCGGCGTATCGGCCAGCCGTAAACCGCTTCGAGCAAGTCCGGCCGCATGACGGCTGCCGCATCGCCGGCAGCGATGATTTTCCCTTTATCCATCAGGACAATATGTTCGGCATAACGGGCGGCAAGATTGAGGTCGTGCAGCACCATCACGGATGAGGCGCGGCTTTTGTGGCGGACGAGATACTGCATCAGGCGGTGTTGGTGGCGGATGTCGAGGTGGTTGCACGGTTCGTCCAAAAGCAGGACGGGGGCGTTTTGCAGCAGGGCGCGGATGATGTTGGCGCGTTGCTGTTCGCCGCCGGAAAGAGAACCGATGCGTTTTTCCGCCAGTGCCGCCAAATCGAAATAGTTTAGAAGTTCGTCCGCCCATTCATGGTTCAGACGGCCTTTCTGCACGAACGCCGCCAGAGCGATGTATTCGCGCACGGTCATGGGCATGTTGTAACGGCCGTGCTGTCCGACCCACGCCGCTTTGCCTGCGCGGATTTGCGGCGCGGCGGCTTCGTCCAGAAGCGTAATCTCCCCTTGCCCCGCCTGTCCGATTAAGGCCCTCAGCAAAGTGGATTTGCCTGCGCCGTTAGGGCCGATAACGGCGGTGCTGCCCGCGGGAATATCGAGCGCGTCGATTTCGAGCAGGGTTTTGCCTTTGATGCGGACGGAAAGATTGCGGATTCGGAATACGGGTTGCATGGTGATGAAAGATACGGGGTAATGGGTTTTCAGACGGCCTGAACAGGCATTAACTGCCTTTCAATGGCTTAATAAACAAATACATAAAAAACGGTCCGCCGATTAGGGCGATGACGATGCCGACGGGCAGGTCGACGGGATAGGTAAACCGGCGCGCCGCACCGTCCACCATCATCAGAAACACCGCGCCCAGCCAGGCGGACAGGGCGGTGAGTTTGCGGCGGCCGCCACCGACGGCCTGCGAGAGCACGTTGGGCACCATCATGCCGAGAAAACCGATGATGCCGGCTAGCGACACCGCCGCGCCCGTCATCAAGGCCGCGCCGATAACGGTCTGCACGCGCAGTGCACCGACCGACACGCCCATGCTGGCGGCGGTATCCTCACCCGTCATCAGCACATCGAGGCGGCGGCCTGCGGAAAGCAGGAGCAGGAAGCCCGGCAGCATCACCGCCAGCGCCGCCGACGGCGAGGTAAAACCCGCTTCGGCCAAACTGCCCGAAAGCCATGTGGTCGCACTGCGCAACACTAGGTCGTCTGAAAGAAACAGAATCATGCTGACCACCGCGCCGGAAAACGCGCTCAACACAAAACCCAATACCAGCAGCCCCAAAGTGCCGCCGCCGAACAGCCTGTGCGCCGCCAAAATCAGCAGGCACACGCCCAGCGCGCCGGAAAAAGCCGCCGCCGGTACGCCGACGGCACCGCCGCCTGCCGCCAGCAGGGCAATCACGCCCAATGCCGCACCGCCCGAAGTGCCGATCAGGCTGGGGTCGGCGAGCGGGTTCTCAAACAGGGCCTGCAACGCCGCCCCCGAAGCGGACAAACCCGCGCCGACTAAAAGCGCGGTGTAGATGCGCGGCAGGCGGATTTGGCGGACGGTTTCGTCCATGGCAAACGGTGATTCCCACGCACCGAAACCGATGCCGCAGCAGAAATAAACGGCGGCGGCGGTGAGGGTGAGACAGATGAGGAAAGTGGGCAGTTTCATGGGTTTACAATGTCGGGGGCGTTCTGCTTTCAGTCGGCCTTTGAGGTCGTCTGAAAGCGTCAGTTTCAATAAAGTTAAAATTTAAAACGGCAAACCGTGAAGCAAACAACTGAAGTTTACCGGCCATCATCTCCGAAGGGTCGTCTGAAACCTATAAACCGTCATTCCCGCGCAGGCGGGAATCCATTTTTGAAATTCAGAAACTGTTTTTCAAATAAAGGTTATCAAGTTTTACGATGGAATCCCGCCTGCGCGGGAATGACGGCGGCGGGGAATAAGGTGTTCGGGTTGAAACATAGGTCGTCTGAAAACCGCGGCCTATTTCGCCAGCCCGTTCAAACGCCGCACCACCTGCGGCGTATCCAATCCGTAGCGGAACATGTCGTTGGCCTTCCACAGGTAAATCTTGCCGTTTTTCGCGGCGGGCGAGCCTGCGATTTCGGGGCGGGCGGCGAATGCTTTGGCACTGCCTATCATGGCGGTGTTGTGGTCGGCGATGACGATGATGTCGGGTTTGGCCGCTATCCATGCCTCGCGCGTCATCGGCTTGAGGCCGTCAATGGCGGCTGCGGCGTTGATGCCGCCGGCGCGGCGGATGATTTCGTCGGCGGCGGTGTTTTTACCCGAGACGATGCGGCCGTCGTAGCTGAACAGGTATCGTTTGCCGTTGGCGGGCTGCTGTTTCATGTCCGCCTGCCATTTCGAGGCGATTTTGTCCGCCTGCGCGCTTTTGCCGATGAGCTGCCCGATGCGGCGGATGCTTTGCGGGTAGGCGGCGATGCTGTCGTCGGGCGCGACGTTGACGGCGTTGATACCGGCTGTTTTCAGGCGGGTGAAAATGTCGGCAGGCTGTGCCATCCACGAACCGATGGCGATGTCGGGCTTGGCGGCGATAATGGGCTCGACGGTCAGGCGGCGGTGGATGCCGATGCTGGGTTTGCTTTGCAGGACGGGATTCTGCACGGTCTGGTCGCGGCCGACGATTTCGTCCAGCGAACCGAGTGCGGCGACGATGTCCGCCGTATCGGGCGTCAGCACGACGATGCGCTGCGCGTGGGCGGCGGCTGTAAGGGCGATGAGGGCGGCAAGAACGGGGTGTTTGGGTTTCATGGAATTTCCTTTGAGGGTTTCAGACGGCCTTGAAGGATTCGCGTTTAACAATCCGATTAATGACGGATTTTTTACGGAAAAATCTGATTGCTGCGCGTTTGCGGCCGGCGGTAACGGCTTTCAGTTCGGCTTGTCCGACGCATACGGATTATTGGGAAAACAGCGCAACCAACGCACAAGCAACAGCTTCTGGTTTCATGATATTTCTGTTTTTAGTTTTAAACTAAATAGTAATGATTTATATTTATAAAATAATTAAACATGGTTTGCAAGTTTTATCATGTCAATGATGAAAACAGGTTTTCTGAGATAGATTATTGCCGTTTTGTGCGCAATTTAATGATATAGGTTTGCCGATTTTTTGCATTTCTCTGCTGAATATGCAAAGGTCGGGGCGGAGGCGACAGCAAATATTTCAGGCAGATTGCTTGCGGTTGCGACAAAAGGCCGTCTGAAATTTTCAGACGGCCTCAAACTACTGCTTGATATGAAGGGGTTTATCCTCAGATTTAGAAAGACTAGAATACCTTATATATAATCCATCCAACACGGAAACCGACCTATATGACCCATACCGTCCACCTGCAACTTGAAGACATCGACAACACCGTCCTCCAACGCCTCTGCGGCGCACTCGACAGCAACCTTGAAGCCCTGGGCAAAGCCCTCGACATCCAAATCAGCCGCCGCTTCGAACACTTCACCTTCATGGGCGAACTCGCCCACGCTGGTCGCCGTGCCTTGCTCGCGCTCGCCGAAGCTGCCGAACAAGGCGATTTGGACGACAACGCCATCCGTCTTGCCGCTGTCGAAGCCAAAACCGCCGACGAGAAACACGAAGAAAAGCATCATGACCAACAATATTATTTCCGCACCAAACGCGGTAGCATAGGCGGGCGTACCCCGCGCCAAAACGGCTACATCCGCGCGCTGTTGAACCACGACGTCGTCTTCGGACTGGGTCCCGCCGGTACCGGCAAAACCTATCTTGCCGTCGCCGCCGCCGTCGATGCCATGGAAAAACACCAAATCGAACGCATCGTCCTTGTGCGTCCCGCCGTCGAAGCAGGCGAAAAACTCGGCTTCCTGCCCGGCGATTTGGCGCAAAAAGTCGACCCCTACCTGCGTCCGCTCTACGACGCGCTCTACGACTTGATGGGCTTCGACCGCGTCACCAAACTGATGGAAAAAGGCCTGATCGAAATCGCTCCGCTCGCCTATATGCGCGGCCGCACGCTCAACGGCGCATATGTGATTCTGGACGAAGCGCAAAACACCACGCCCGAACAAATGAAAATGTTTCTGACCCGTATCGGCTTCGGCGCTAAAGCCGTCATCACTGGCGACATCAGCCAAATCGACCTCCCGCGCAACGTCAAATCCGGCCTGAAAGACGCCCGCGAAAAACTGCGCGATGTGGAAGGGCTGTATTTCCACACCTTCACCAGCGAAGACGTCGTCCGTCATCCGCTGGTGCAGAAAATTGTGGAGGCATATGAAGCGGCCGAGGAAGCGGAAGACAAGATTTCCGGCCGAATCGGAATTAAGTTTTAGCGGTTGGGAAAGCGGGCCGGTTTGGTAAGCCTAAAAGGATTTTTTATTAAAGAATTTGTTTAATAAAAAATTAATCGGTACAAAAATCAGCGTCGAAATAACGGTGAATTTAAAGGCTTCACCGATTTCATGGTAGATGAAAAAATAAGAAAATATCAGCATGTATAAAAAAAATATCGCTCCGGAGATCAACATAAATTTTTTCATAATGGTTTTCTCATAATGTGAAGTTGAGATGACGGGATTGCAAGACGGCTTTGTTTCAAGCAAAGCCGTCTTGCAATCCGCCGATAGCTAATGTGTAGTTTCACCAGGCATCGTTGATAACTGAGCCTCCGAATCCGGCTATAAATCCACCGGCAGCACCAAATCCTGCGCCAACAGGGCCTCCACCGGCGCCGGCTATTCCGCCACCTAATGCTCCTACGCCACCTAGTGCGGCAGCCTTACCCCAATCTACCTTATTCCAATTCTAACCGCCGGAAACCAAATCCAGTTCGGTCATAGTCAATTCACGTGTACTAAATCCAGTTGCAGTTAATGTTTGCATGAGTAAACTCTTTATTAATTAAATACAAAAATAAAAATATGAGTTTGATTCCATAACTTTTGTGGAAAACGCACTAAGTCGGAGTATTTTCTTACAAAGTTTGTTCCTTATTTTTGTGTTTTCTTTTGCAATAATTATCATTAACTTTGTTTGCTTAAATACTCTACATATTTATTTGACAATGAGGCCGTCTGAAAAATATTTTCAGACGGCCTCAATATTATCCGGCGGACGCAGACCGGTTAACGGTCAACGCTGATGCTTTTTGCGGCGTTTTGTTTGTCCAGCCGTTTTGGCAGCGTGTCGCAGGGTGTTTCGCAGTCGCACACTTTTTTCATGCCCAGCGATGAAATGCCGCCGCAGCTTCCTTTGATGGTGCGTTTGGAGAAAATATAGCCGACCGACATGCCGAGGATAATCAGCAGGAAAAAGCCGAAGGTAAGTAGGATGGTGTACATAGGCGGTGTCGCTTTTTAGCGGATAAGTTGTTTGAATTTAGACGACATTTCCGTGCGGTAGCCGTCGCGTGTCCTGATGATTAAGAATACTGCCAAACCCTGCTGTTCGGCAAGGGCGAGGGCTTTTTCTTCGCCTAGGACGAACAGGCCGGTAGAGAGGCCGTCGGCGGTCATTGCGGTATCCGCCACCACGCTGATGGAGGCCAGATTATGGCTGATGGGTTCCATTTTCTGCGGATTGATGATGTGCGACAGACGCTTGCCCTGCTTGTCGGTGTGAAAATTGCGGTAGTCGCCGGAAGTGGCCAGCGCACGGTTGTCCAATGGTACGATAATCTGCGTACCGCCGCCTTGCAGCAACTGCGGCTGTTCGATGCCGATGCGCCACGGTTCGCCCTGTGCGTTACGCCCTTTGCCGCGTAGCTCGCCGCCGATTTCCACCAGATAATCGCGTATCCCCAGGCTTTCCAGATAAAGCGCGAGCTTGTCCACGCCGAAACCTTTGGCGATGGAGGATAAGTCCAGATACACTTCGGGGCGGCTTTTGGCCAGTGTGGCGGAACCGTCGTTGTGCGACAGCGAAATTTTGTCGATGCCCACAACATCCGACGCCCGTTTGATTTCTTCGGCGGAAGGGCTGTAAGTAAGCTGTTTGTCCGGTCCGAAGCCCCAAAGGTTGACCAGCGGGCCGACCGTTACGTCCAATGCGCCGTGCGTTGCTTTGTTCAGGCGGACGGCTTCGGCGGCTACGGCTGCAAAATCGGCGGCAATAGGCATAGGCTTGCCGGTTTCGCGCATTTTGTTGAAACGGCTGATTTCCGAATCTTCGCGGTAGGTGGACATCTGCCGGTTGACCTCTTCCAGAAGAAGGTCCAGTTGGGATTTGACTTTTTCAGGGGAAGGGAGGCCTTTGAGGCCGTCTGAAAGATATTTGACGGTGTAGGTCGTGCCCATCGTTTCGCCTTGCAGTGTTATTGTCGGGCGGGCGGGCTGCCGGTCGCAGGCGGTCAGGATGCCGGCGCTCAGCAAAATCAGAAAGGGGATGACGAGCAAGTTTTTTAAAAGGGACATATTGTTGAATCAGGTTAATACTGTGTTTTCAGACGGCGTATTGTATCGTAAAACCTGTTGTGGGGAGGCAAGACGGTTTTCAGACGGCCTAACCGAACAGGTAAAGGCGCTTTTCCTTGCGGAGAAAGCGCCTTTTTCAGGGAGAGGGTACGGAGATTATTTTAAGCTGGCTTGGTTGATTTTGCCGGTTTCGGAGAATTTGATTTCTTTCACCAGACTGAATTCCTGTGCTTGCCCGTTAACGAATACGGGTGTCATTTTTTGTGCTTCCAGCCATTGGACCGCGCTGTTGTCGATGCTGAGCGAACCGCTGCTGCGCACGACGCGTACATTGCTGATGTCGCCGTCGGTGCCGATGGTCAGACGCATCGCCACTTTGCCGGTAATCGGGGCTTGCGCTTCAGAAGCCTTTTGGTAGAAGGAGATTCCGTTGGCCATAACGCTTTGGGAAGCAGCCAGTACGGCAAAAGCGGCGAGGGCGGTTAAAGTGCGGCGGATATTCATGATGATGGTCCTTATGAGTTGTTACGTTTGTCGTAATTTTGTTTAAAATATCAGATTCATTATTTTTATAATGAGTTTTTATTCGGGCTTTGGGTCCCGTCAAACAAGTTTCCTTGTTTTGATGAATGCATTTTGCATTTTTATGAGCCGGAGTGCAATAGATAAATGCACGAAAAATGCGATGAACGGTTTTATTTTTAATAGCTGATACTCTAATTGTTGACAAAATAGACAGAATTTCAACTATACGAATCAAATCGGAATATAATTTCTCGATGTGTCAAACGTTTCAAATTATATTAAAAACATGATTTTGGAATTTAATTGTGATATGGCGGAGGATATCGGGGAAAACGCGGTTTGACGGTATATTATTTTATTTTCATAAAATACCGTTTGTCTCTTTTATGCACCGATTGTTTTATTATTGCCACAGTACAACAGCCCGTTTGAAGATTTTTCGTTTCGGAAGGTTGCCGGCCGTAATCCGATATTTGTGGTGCGCCGTTAAAACGGAAGCAGCCAACCGGTATGCGATATGGTGTAGAATCGCAGCATCACGCAGCAGGTCTGCAATACCTGCCGCATACGGTTTCCGCATGGTTGCACAGATTTGAGGAATGGCAATGAAAACCTTGAAATTTACCAAAATGCACGGTTTGGGCAATGATTTTATGGTAATCGACGGCATCAATCAGACGTTCGAGCCGAAAGAAGCGCCGTTGTCGGCGTGGTCGGACCGCTTCAGAGGCGTAGGTTTCGACCAGCTTTTGCTGGTGGAGAGGCCTTCTTCCGAATTGGTGGATTTCCGTTACCGGATTTTTAATGCCGACGGCGGAGAAGTCGGACAATGCGGCAACGGGGCGCGCTGTTTCGTACGTTTCGTTACCGATAAGGGATTGACCGATAAGAAGGAAATTTTGGTGGAAACGGCAGGCGGCGTGATTGTGCCCCGTTTGCTGGATAACGGCTTGGTAACGGTCAATATGGGCCAGCCGCGGTTTATGCCGTCTGAAATACCGTTCGTACCTGATTCGGGGGAGGATTCCGATGCGCTGACCCATATTATTTTGGTCGGTTTGGAGTCGGTGCCGGTCAGTTGTGTGAATATGGGCAACCCGCATGCCGTGATTATCGTGGAAGATACGGAAACTGCGCCTGTGGGGCAGTGGGGCGAGGCCATCGAATCCCACGAGCAGTTTCCCGAACGGGTCAACGTAGGATTTATGCAGATAATCAACCGCCGAGAGATACGGTTGCGTGTTTACGAGCGCGGTACCGGGGAAACCCAGGCCTGCGGTACGGGCGCGTGTGCGGCTGTGGTGGCCGGCGTCCGCCTGGGATTGCTGGATGCGGGCGAGTCCGTCAAAGTGATGCTGCCCGGAGGGGATTTGTTTATCAGTTGGGCGCCTGAAGGCGGCGTGATGATGACCGGTCCGGCAGAAACGGTGTTTGAAGGCGAACTGCAATATTGAATATTAAAAGGCAGATATGGGTTTTGATTTAGCGGCGGCTGTGGTTTATGCAGCCGTCTTTCTGATTGCGGCTTTCCGCGCGGGGATGTTCCAATGGCTTTGGGGCAGCGTGCTGTTATGGTTGGGGTGCGGCATGATCGGCGTGCAGCTTTTGCCGGGCATTTGGGGGATTACCCATCTGGGGCCGCTGTTTTTTCCCCATCTTTATATCACTGCGGCCAGCCTGTTTTTCTTCGTCGATCATTGGAAACGCCGGCCGGAACCTCAGTTGTGGCAGGCTGATTGCAGTCATATCTGGTTGGGTTTGTTTGCTGTCAGCAATGCGGTCATGACTTTGGCTTTCCTGATTCTTGCAGCCGCAGTGTGGTACCACTATCCGGGCGGGGTGAGTACTTTTGCGGCAGTGTCCCTGTTCAATCTGTATGCTTTGAAACCGTCAAACTGGTTTGTGATGCAGGCGGTTATCATGATGGTGTTTTACCTGCACAGGAAAGCGGTTGCGAAACAGGAAGCTTGCTTATTCAGTGCGAAGCAGCTTCAAGCCGGATTGTTTCTGGCCTTGGTTTTCCAGATGGTTACCGTAGTGGCGATGATGCTGGAAGGGCACTATTAACGAATGGTTATAAAGAAAGAAACAATAGCTATTGGTTTTTCAGACGGCCTCGGATTAAGATAATGCCGTCTCGTTTTTACTCAGGAACAGGATTATGAAGATTGCAAACAGTATCACAGAATTAATCGGCAACACGCCTTTGGTCAAATTGAACAATCTGACCAAAGGATTGAAAGCCGAAATCGCCGTCAAATTGGAATTTTTCAATCCGGGCAGCAGTGTGAAAGACCGTATCGCCGAATCGATGATTGAGGCGGCGGAAAAAGCAGGAAAAATCCACAAAGATACCGTAATTGTAGAGGCAACCAGCGGCAATACCGGTATCGGTTTGGCGATGGTATGCGCCGCCCGCGGCTACAAATTGGCGATTACCATGCCGGAGAGTATGAGTAAAGAACGCAAAATGCTGTTGCGCGCATTTGGCGCCGAGCTGATTCTGACACCCGCCGCCGAAGGCATGGGCGGCGCGATTGCCAAAGCACAGGCTTTGGTTGACGAGCATCCCGATACCTATTTCATGCCGCGCCAGTTTGATAACGAAGCCAACCCGCAAATCCACCGCGAAACCACGGCCGAAGAAATTTGGCGCGATACCGACGGCAAAGTCGATATTTTCGTGGCGGGCGTCGGTACGGGCGGTACGATTACCGGCGTGGGCGAAGTGTTGAAACAGCGTAATCCCGCCGTCCAAATCGTAGCGGTCGAGCCGGCGGCTTCACCGGTATTGAGCGGCGGAGAAAAAGGGCCGCATCCGATTCAGGGACTGGGCGCAGGTTTTGTGCCGAGCATCCTGAACACAAAAATTTACGACAGCATTATCCAAGCTCCGAACGAAGCCGCATTTGAAACCGCCCGCGCCATGGCGGAGAAAGAAGGCATTTTGGTCGGTATTTCTTCCGGGGCGGCCGTGTGGAGCGCCTTGCAGTTGGCCAAGCAGCCGGAAAACGAAGGGAAACTGATTGTCGTCCTGATTCCTTCCTACGGCGAACGTTATCTTTCTACTCCGTTGTTTGCCGATTTGGCGTAACTGCATGTCAGGTAGTTTGAAAAGGGCCGTTTCAGACGGCCTTTTTTATAAGCGTTGCGGCAGAATTAAAAAAAACGTTTCGTCAATACTTAGTTGGCATCCCTGATACGTAAAAGTTTATGATGACGCGCTTCGGTTATCGGTTATAATGTGCGGCATACGAGGCCGTCTGAAAATAGTGTTGCAGCCCGACCCTTTTCAGGCAGCGGTTATTTCATCGTTTTGATTATCAACCGAATCCGATTATAATAACGCCCATGAAAAAATATCTCCCCCTCTTATTTATCACTGTCGCCCTTACCGGTTGCGAATCGGTTTACCTGCCTTCTTTGAAAGAAGTGCCCGTGCGTCCCATCAACGTGAAACAAGGCGATACGGCGTCGAAAACACCGGCGGGCAAAACCGGCCAGTCGAATTTCCATCTTGCTTCGAACCACTGGTCCGACGTCTCCAAAATCCGCGATGAAGCGACCCGCCTGAGTTATCAGGTCAGCCAAGGGAAAATGACCAAAGTGCAGGCTGCGCAGTATTTAAACCGTTTCCGTATCCAGTTGGTCGGCCGTAACTCGGTTGACGATAGCATGTATGAAGTGTATCTGCGTTCGGCGGTGGACAGCCAGCGCGGCGAAATTTCGACTTCCCAGTCCAAGCTGTATATTCAAAATGCCCTGCGTGGTTGGCAGCAGCGCTGGAAGAGCATGACCAACAAACCGTCCAATCCTGCGTTTACCAACTTCCTGATGGAAGTGATGAGCATGACGCCGCTGCAATAAATTGTCGTGCCACAAAGAGGCAAGAGGCCGTCTGAAAAAATTCAGACGGCCTCTTTGATTTTGTTTTGTGTCAGTACATCATGATTTCTTGCCGAACAGGTTTTCGGCCGCCTGTCTGGCCCGTTCACGGATGTCCTCCGTAAGATATGCCTTCACTTGGCTGTATACCAAGGTAATCACGGCAATATCGTCGCTGAATCCCAAGGGGCCGAGCATATCGGGTATGCTGTCTATCGGGCTGAAAAAGTATACCAATGCGCCCAAAATAATCATCTTGGCACGTTTGGGTGTATACGGTGATTTGAAAAGAAAATAAAGCGCGTAAAGCTGACGGACGACAGGTTGCCCCAATCTGCCTGCAAAGCGTGCTAATTTTCTTAAAAACCCAGGTTCGTCGAGTTGCCTGCGACGGAAGCTGGGGATGTATTCTTCCGGAGGTGTCGTATTCATCAGAATCCTTTGTTGTGGTACGGGGAGCGTAAACAGTATAGGATGGTTGATTGAAAAGAAATGTAAGTATTTTGAATTTTCGGGCTAAACAGATGCCCGCCGAATCTATTTTTTGAGAATGATTCAGATTATATTAATGATAGCAGGTCAACATCGGTAGAAGGGCGGTATGGTTGAAAAAGGTACGAATAATCAGTCATACGAAGCAGGGCGGACTAATACGATAGATTTAATTTGTCGTATTTTTGTAAAAAAACATGAGATTGTTAACAGATTGCTCTGTTCAAATGCGGCTAAAACGGGTAAATTATGTTTCGTGTAACTTGATGTAGTTTGAGTTGCAGCGGTTTTGAAAAGAAAAAATCTGAGGAACGGACTATGCCTGTCAAATCACGCCCTGTTTTTCTGGAAATCCCGAATATCCGTCTGCCGATACCGGGAATTGTTTCTATCCTGCACCGTATCAGCGGTGTCATTTTGTTTGTAATGCTTCCCGTTTTGCTGTATCTCCTGTCCGGTACGTTGAGCCGCGAGTCTGCGTTTGAAACTTACCGTGCCATCGTTTCCAATCCTTTGGTCAAGTTGATTTTAATCGGCGTGTTATGGGCTTATCTGCACCATCTGCTCGCCGGTGTCCGTTTTTTATTTTTGGATGCACACAAAGGCCTTGAGCTGAATACTGCACGCAATACCGCCAAATTGGTGTTTACTGCTGCGCTGGTGTTGACCGTCGTTTTGGGAGCGTTGTTATGGTAGAACGTAAATTGACCGGTGCCCATTACGGTTTGCGCGATTGGGCGATGCAGCGTGCGACTGCGGTTATCATGTTGATTTATACCGTTGCACTTTTAGTGATTCTGTTTACCTTGCCTAAAGAATATTCGGCTTGGCAGGCATTTTTCGATCAAGTTTGGGTGAAAGTGTTCACCCAGGTCAGCTTTATCGCCGTATTTTTGCACGCTTGGGTGGGTATCCGCGATTTGTGGATGGACTATATCAAACCCTTCGGCGTGCGTTTGTTTTTGCAGGTTGCCACCATCGTTTGGCTGGTCGGCTGCTTGGTGTATTCAATTAAAGTAATTTGGGGGTAAGTATGGGGTTTCCTGTTCGCAAGTTTGATGCCGTGATTGTCGGCGGTGGTGGTGCAGGTTTACGCGCAGCCCTCCAATTATCCAAATCCGGTCTGAATTGTGCCGTTTTGTCTAAAGTGTTCCCGACCCGTTCGCATACCGTAGCGGCGCAGGGCGGTATTTCCGCCTCTTTGGGCAATGTGCAGGAGGACCGTTGGGACTGGCACATGTACGATACCGTGAAAGGTTCCGACTGGTTGGGCGACCAAGATGCGATTGAGTTTATGTGTCGCGCCGCGCCTGAAGCGGTGATTGAGTTGGAACACATGGGTATGCCTTTTGACCGCGTGGAAAGCGGCAAAATTTATCAGCGTCCTTTTGGCGGTCATACTGCCGAACACGGTAAACGCGCGGTAGAACGTGCTTGCGCGGTTGCCGACCGTACCGGTCATGCGATGCTGCATACCCTGTACCAACAAAACGTCCGTGCCAATACACAATTCTTTGTGGAATGGACGGCGCAAGATTTGATTCGTGATGAAAACGGCGACGTCGTCGGTGTGACCGCCATGGAAATGGAAACCGGCGAAGTTTATATTTTCCACGCTAAAGCCGTGATGTTTGCTACCGGTGGCGGCGGCCGTATTTATGCGTCTTCCACCAATGCCTATATGAATACCGGCGACGGTTTGGGCATTTGCGCCCGTGCGGGCATTCCGTTGGAAGATATGGAATTTTGGCAATTCCACCCGACCGGTGTGGCAGGTGCAGGCGTGTTGATTACCGAAGGTGTGCGCGGTGAGGGCGGTATTCTGTTGAATGCCGATGGTGAGCGCTTTATGGAACGCTATGCACCGACCGTAAAAGACTTGGCTTCACGCGACGTAGTTTCCCGCGCAATGGCGATGGAAATCTACGAAGGTCGCGGCTGCGGCAAAAACAAAGACCATGTATTGCTGAAAATCGACCATATCGGTGCCGAAAAAATTATGGAAAAACTGCCGGGTATCCGTGAGATTTCCATTCAGTTTGCTGGTATTGACCCGATTAAAGACCCGATTCCCGTCGTGCCGACTACCCACTACATGATGGGTGGTATTCCGACCAACTATCACGGCGAAGTCGTTGTTCCGCAAGGCGGCGAATATGAAGTGCCGGTGAAAGGTCTGTATGCTGCGGGCGAGTGCGCTTGTGCTTCTGTGCACGGTGCGAACCGTTTGGGTACCAACTCCCTGCTTGACTTGGTGGTGTTTGGTAAAGCTGCCGGCGACAGCATGATTAAATTCATCAAAGAGCAAAGCGATTGGAAACCGCTGCCTGCCGATGCCGGCGAGTTGACCCGCCAACGTATCGAACGCTTGGATAACCAAACCGGCGGCGAAAACGTTGATGCACTGCGCCGCGAGCTGCAACGCTCCGTTCAACTGCATGCCGGCGTGTTCCGTACCGATGAGATTCTGAGCAAAGGCGTTCGAGAAATCATGGCGATTGCCGAACGTGTGAAACGTACTGAAATCAAAGACAAGAGCAAAGTGTGGAATACCGCGCGTATCGAGGCTTTGGAATTGGACAACCTGATTGAAGTGGCGAAAGCGACTTTGGTGTCTGCCGAAGCACGTAAAGAATCACGCGGCGCGCACGCTTCAGACGACCATCCTGAGCGCGATGATGAAAACTGGATGAAACACACGCTGTATCATTCGGATACCAATACCTTGTCCTACAAACCGGTACACACCAAGCCTTTGAGCGTGGAATACATCAAACCGGCCAAGCGCGTTTACTGATGCGTTTTCAGACGGCTTCCGTATCACAAGAGGCCGTCTGAAAATCAAATACACCACCACACTGAACAGCCTGAACCCATAACATAAAACCATCAGGCGGTTTATGAGAAAAGGAACACTTCTCATGGAAAAAATGAGTTTTGAAATTTACCGTTACAATCCGGACGTTGATGCCAAACCATATATGCAACGTTACGAGTTGGAACTGGAACCGACCGACGTAAAACTTTTGGACGCGCTGGTGCGCCTGAAAGCGCAAGACGATACCCTGTCTTTCCGCCGCTCCTGTCGCGAAGGTATTTGTGGGTCGGACGGTATGAACATCAACGGCAAAAACGGCTTGGCATGTTTGACCGATTTGCGCGGTTTGAAGCAGCCTGTGAAAATTCGTCCACTGCCCGGTTTGCCTGTTATCCGCGACCTGATTGTGGACATGACCCAGTTCTTCAAGCAATACCACTCCATCAAGCCTTACGTCGTCAACGACACTCCGATTGATGCCGACAAAGAGCGCCTGCAAACGCAGGAAGAGCGCAAAGAGCTGGACGGTTTGTATGAATGTATTTTGTGCGCCTGTTGTTCGACTGCCTGTCCGTCGTTCTGGTGGAATCCTGACAAATTCGTCGGTCCGTCCGGTTTGCTGAATGCCTACCGCTTCATTGCCGACAGCCGCGATACCATTACCAACGAGCGTTTGGATAATTTGAACGACCCGTATCGTCTGTTCCGCTGCCATACCATCATGAACTGCGTGGACGTCTGTCCTAAACACTTGAATCCGACCCGTGCCATCGGTAAGATTAAAGAAATTATGTTGAAACGAGCCGTTTAAGAAATGATGGTTTTTGACGATATTGCCAAGCGGAAAATCCGTTTTCAAACCCGCCGGGGATTATTGGAATTAGATCTGATTTTCGGCAGGTTTATGGAAAAAGAATTCGAGCATTTGAGCGACGATGAGCTGACCTGTCTGGTGGAGATATTGGCGTTTCAGGACCAAGAGCTTTTGTCCCTGATTAACGGCAGCCGTACCACTGACAAAGCGCACTTGGTTCCGATGCTCGAAAAAATAAGACGGTCATGATCCAACGGGAATCTCCGGAGACAATGGAGGCCGTCTGAAAACGAAAATAATGGGCGGCCGGGCCGCTACTTTTACAAAGGAGTCATCTAAATGTCTGAAAAAACAAAAGTAACCTTGACCGTTTCCGGCTGCGAAACAGAATTACCGGTATTGGACGCGACTTTGGGCCACAATGTCGTCGACATCCGGTCATTGACCAAGTCCACTGGACTATTCGCCTTTGACCCGGGGTTTATGTCCACCGCCAGTTGCGAATCAAAAATCACTTATATCGATGGCGACGAAGGGCTGCTGTATTACCGTGGTTATCCCATCGAACAGCTTGCCGAAAAATCCGACTATCTGGAAGTCTGCTACCTGCTGATTTACGGCGAACTGCCTACGCCCAAGCAAAAAGCGGAATTTGAATGTACCGTGCGCCACCACACCATGGTACACGAACAGCTTACTTGGTTCTTCCGCGGTTTCCGCCGCGACGCGCATCCGATGGCGATGATGGTGGGTGTGGTCGGTGCTCTGTCCGCGTTCTATCAGGACAGTCTGGACATCACTAATCCCGAACACCGCAAAATCGCGATTTACCGCCTGATTTCCAAAATCCCGACCATTGCGGCGATGTGCTACCGCTATTCCAACGGTTTGCCGTTCAATTATCCGAGAAATAACCTCTCTTATTCCGAAAACTTCATGCACATGATGTTCGCGACGCCGTGTGAAGACTACAAACCCAATCCCGTATTGGCACGCGCGCTCGACCGTATCTTTATCCTTCATGCCGACCATGAACAAAACGCATCCACTTCCACCGTGCGGCTGGCCGGTTCTTCCGGCGCGAATCCGTTTGCCTGTATTTCGGCGGGTATCGCCTGTCTGTGGGGCGCTTCGCACGGCGGGGCGAACGAAGCCGTTTTGCTGATGCTGGATGAAATCGGCGACGTGTCGCATGTTGCCGAATATATGGAAGGGGTCAAACAGCGCAAATACCGTCTGATGGGCTTCGGCCACCGCGTGTACCGCAACATGGATCCGCGCGCCAGCATCATGCGCCAAACCTGTTATGAAGTGCTGAAAGAGCTGAACCTTGAAGATAATCCGAAATTCAAGTTGGCGATGGAGCTGGAAAAAATCGCACTGAAAGATCCGTTCTTCGTTGAGCGCAAACTGTATCCGAATGTGGATTTCTATTCCGGTATCGTATTGTCCGCACTCGGCATTCCGACCTCGATGTTTACCGTGATTTTCGCTTTGGCGCGCAGCGTGGGCTGGATTTCACATTGGCATGAAATGATTGGCGATCCTTCGCTGAAAATCGGCCGTCCGCGTCAGCTTTACACCGGTGCACCGCGCCGTGATTTTGTGCCGCCGGAGCAACGCTGATATCCGAATGCCCGACCATCGTAACGAAAGGAAGATGTCGGGCTGTTTGATATTATCAAACAAAAAGTTAAATTGTACCTGTACCGTTGAAAGCCTTGTCGGGCCGAAATACTACAAGCAGTTTCATCCGGAAGGGAGTAGAATGCTATCGTTCGGGGCGGTCGTGCAGGCCGTCTGAAAACAGACGGAGTTCTACTCTTTATTCACATCTTAATTGAAAAGAGCATACGCCATGATGGACGACAAACTCAATTTCTCTTACCTTTTCGGTTCAAACGCTCCCTATATTGAAGAGCTGTACGAACAATTCCTTGAAAATCCCGATTCCGTAGATGAAAAATGGAAGCAGTATTTCAGCGATTTGTCGAAACAGCCCGGTGCAGCCGCAGTCGATGTCGCCCACGGCCCCATCCGCGAATCGTTCGCCAATCTGACCAAGCACAAATCCCCCGCGGCGGGGGGTATGGACGAAACGATGATGAGGAAACAGGTCGGCGTATTGCGCTTGATTTCCGCTTACCGTATACAAGGTGCCGGTGCCGCCCAGCTTGATCCGCTGAAACGTATGCCGCCGCGCAATATCGAAGCCCTCGACCCCAAATTCCACGGATTGAGCGATGCCGACATGGCCGTTCAGTTCAGCATGGGGGAGGGCGATTTCTTCGGCCGCGACAAAATGGCGCTGTCTGACATCGTCAACAATCTGAAACAGACTTATTGCGGCCATCTCGCCCTGGAATACATTTATATCCCGAATACCGAAGAGCGTCGTTGGTTGCGCAATTATTTTGAGAGCGTCCTCTCTACGCCGCAATACAGTGCCGAACAGAAGCGCCGCATCCTGAAAGAACTGACCGCCTCGGAAACGCTGGAACGCTACCTGCATACCAAATACGTCGGTCAAAAACGCTTCGGTATCGAAGGCGGCGAGAGCGTGATTGTCGGGCTGAACTACTTGATTCAGAACGCGGGTAAAGACGGTGTGGAAGAAGTTATCGTCGGTATGGCGCACCGAGGCCGTCTGAATGTGTTGGTTAATTCCTTGGGTAAAAAACCGGGCGATTTGTTTGCCGAATTTGAAGGCCGCGCCGAAATCAAACTGCCCAGCGGCGATGTGAAATACCATATGGGCTTTAGTGCCGATGTCGCTACGCCGAACGGCCCGATGCACGTTTCATTGGCGTTCAACCCGTCCCATCTGGAAATCGTCAATCCCGTAGTCGAAGGTTCGGCGCGCGCCAAACAGGGCCGCCACGGTGAGAACGGCCGCGATAAAGTGTTGCCCGTATTGATTCACGGCGATTCTGCATTTGTCGGCTTGGGTGTCAACCAGGCAACGTTTAATTTGTCCAAAACACGCGGCTACACCACCGGCGGTACGGTTCACATCGTTATCAACAACCAAATCGGCTTTACCACATCCGACCTGCGCGACACCCGCTCAACGGTGCATTGTACCGACGTGGCGAAAATGGTTTCCGCTCCGGTTATCCACGTCAACGGCGACGACCCTGAACGCGTATGTTTCGCTATCCAGGCCGCGCTGGATTACCGTAAGAAATTCCATAAAGACATTGTGGTCGATGTGGTCTGCTTCCGAAAATGGGGCCATAACGAAGGCGACGACCCGACATTGACCCAGCCGATGATGTACAAAAAAGTATCGCAGCATCCGGGGACGCGCGCACTGTATGTCGAAAAACTGGTTGCGGAAGGTATCGTAACCGAGGCGGAGGCAGACGGTTATGTACAGGCTTATCGCGATGCGTTGGACAAAGGCGAACATGTCGAGCAGACAACTTTGAGCAGCTTCAGGCATACCCAAGTCGATTGGAGCAAATACCAAGGCAAAGACTGGCGCGAAAGCGTCGAAACCAGCCTGCCTGCTGCCGACATCGAGCGTCTTGCCGAAAAATTCACCGCCGTTCCCGAAGGCTTTTCCCTGCATCCGACGGCGAAGCGTGTGATCGAAGCGCGAAAAGGCATGGCTGCGGGCAGTCAGCCGATTGACTGGGGTATGGCGGAAACCCTCGCATACGCCAACTTGGTGACCAAAGGTCATGGCGTGCGCATTTCCGGCGAAGATTCCGGACGCGGTACGTTCTCGCACCGCCATGCCGTGTTGCACGATCAAAACCGCGAAAAATGGGACGACGGTGCCTATGTGCCGCTGCGCAATATGGGCGACAGTGCCGCCGACTTCCTCGTCATCGACTCTATCCTGAATGAAGAAGCAGTGATGGCATACGAATACGGTTATGCCTGCTCAGCACCCGACAAACTGACCATTTGGGAAGCGCAGTTCGGCGATTTTGCCAACGGCGCGCAAGTGACCATCGACCAGTTCCTGTCGTCCGGCGAAACCAAGTGGGGCCGTCTCTGCGGTCTGACCACCATCCTGCCGCACGGCTATGACGGTCAGGGTCCGGAGCATTCTTCCGGCCGCGTAGAACGCTGGTTGCAACTGTGTTCCGAACACAATATGCAAGTTATCATGCCGTCTGAAGCGTCGCAGATGTTCCATCTGCTGCAACGCCAAGTCTTGGGTTCGTACCGCAAACCGCTGGTGATTTTCATGTCCAAACGCCTGTTGCGCTTCAAAGGCGCGATGAGCCCGCTGGAAAACTTTACCGAAGGTTCGCGCTTCCGCCCCGTTATCGGCGATACCGCCGAGCGTGGCAACAATGAAAGCGTGAAACGCGTGATTCTTTGCGCCGGACAGGTTTACTACGATTTGGAAGCAGGCCGCGCCGAGCGCAAACTGGAAAACGATGTCGCCATCGTCCGCGTCGAGCAGCTTTATCCGTTCCCATACGACGAGGTGCGCGCGGAGTTGGCGAAATATCCGAACGCGAAATCCGTGGTTTGGGCACAAGAAGAGCCGAAAAACCAAGGCGCGTTCTACCAAATCCGCCACCGCTTGGAAGACGTTATCGGCGAAAGCCAAAAACTGTCTTATGCCGGTCGTCCGAGCAGCGCATCGCCAGCCGTCGGCTATATGAGCAAACACGTCGCCCAGCTGAAACAACTGGTTGAAGACGCAATGACGCTGTAACGCAATACGGTGCGGCGTTCCGAATGAAACACTTCAGACGGGACGCCCGCCAAACAAAAGAGATAACACACAACAGGTCGTCTGAAAAACAACGACCATCCGGAGACACAAAATGATTATTGATGTAAAAGTACCCATGCTGTCCGAAAGCGTATCTGAAGGCACGCTCTTGGAATGGAAGAAAAAAGTCGGCGAAGCCGTAGCGCGCGACGAAATCCTGATTGACATCGAAACCGACAAAGTGGTTTTGGAAGTACCTTCCCCACAAGCCGGCGTATTGGTTGAAATCATTGCTCAAAACGGCGAAACCGTTGCCGCCGAGCAAGTGTTGGCACGTATCGACACCGCTGCTACCGCTTCCGCTTCTGCTGAAGCCTCAGCCGCCGCGCCTGCGCCTGAAGCCGCTCCCGCCGCTGCGCAAACCAATGCCGCCATGCCTGCCGCCGCCAAACTGGCAGCCGAAACCGGCGTGGATGTGAACGCGCTGCAAGGTTCCGGTCGCGACGGTCGTGTCTTGAAAGAAGACGTGCAAAACGCCGCCGCCAAACCTGCTGCTGCACCCGCTGTTGCGCCAGCCCCTGTTCCGGCGGGCGCACGTCCGGAACAACGCGTTCCGATGAGCCGCCTGCGCGCCCGCGTTGCCGAGCGTCTCTTGGCTTCGCAACAAGAAAATGCGATTCTGACTACGTTCAACGAAGTCAACATGAAACCCATCATGGACTTGCGTGCGAAATACAAAGAAAAATTCGAGAAAGAACACGGTACCAAACTCGGCTTCATGTCTTTCTTTGTCAAAGCAGCCGTTGCTGCGCTGAAAAAATATCCGGTGGTCAATGCCTCCGTTGACGGCAACGACATCGTTTATCACGGTTACTTCGACATCGGTATCGCCATCGGCAGCCCGCGCGGTTTGGTCGTGCCGATTCTGCGTGATGCCGACCAAATGAGCATTGCCGACATCGAACAAGCCATTGTCGATTACGCCAAAAAAGCCAAAGACGGCAAAATCGCGCTGGAAGATTTGACCGGCGGTACGTTCAGCATTACCAACGGCGGTACGTTCGGTTCCATGATGTCCACTCCGATTATCAATCCGCCACAATCCGCCATTTTGGGTATGCACGCGACCAAAGAGCGCGCAGTCGTGGAAAACGGTCAAGTCGTCGTCCGTCCGATGATGTATCTGGCGCTCTCTTACGACCACCGCATCATCGACGGCCGCGAAGCCGTGCTGACTTTGGTTGCCATCAAAGACGCGCTGGAAGATCCGGCACGCCTGTTGTTGGACCTGTAAACGCCGCTAAAGGGATAGAAAGCGGATAAAAACAAAGCAGTTTGAAATCGGGCTGCTTACTGGTTTTCAGACGACCTTGAAACGAAAAAAGGTCGTCTGAAAACGGCGGGATATGTGAAATCTAAGGGAGGAAGTTTGTTGCTGCCATTTGCCGTGCAGAAGCAAACGGTTGAAAATCCATTAGGAGCGTATCCATGAAACCCATTTCCCTGTTTCCGCTTTTGGCTGTCGTTTCCCTGCTTGGCGCGTGTGCCGCATTCGAAGGCAAGGAATATTCCGTCAACGCCTACGACGCGCGCGGTAGAATGTTGAACAAGCGTTTTGAAATGGACAGCAACAAAGCAGGCATTCCCGTCGCCCGCAGCGTTTTGTGCAAACGCTATCCGCACGCTACCGTCCGCGTTTACAACAATTTCACCGGACACGAAGTCAGGGAATACAGCCCGCATTCCTGCCGCCGCTGATGCGTCCGAACCAATCGGGCTGAAATTTCAAAAGGTCGTGCCTGCGGGCAGGCTTCGCACTCTGAAAAAGGCAGAATGAGTTTTAACTGCGTTGAAGCCGCGCTTTCAGACGACCTCTTATGCAAAATATAGTGGATGAACTTTAAATCAGGAGAAGGCGACGAAGCCGCAGACAGTACAGATAGTACGGCAAGGCGAGGCAACGCTGTACTGGTTTAAAGTTAATCCACTATACCGCTGCCGAAGGTTTCCCTGCGGCAATTATGTCAAACAAAGGATTTTTCACATGTCTCAATACGATGTAGTAGTCATCGGCGCAGGCCCCGGCGGATACGTTGCCGCCATCCGCGCCGCCCAACTGGGTTTCAAAACCGCCTGTGTCGATGCAGGCGTCAACAAAGCAGGCGATGCGCCCGCGCTGGGCGGCACCTGCCTGAACGTCGGCTGCATTCCTTCCAAAGCCCTGTTGCAATCCAGCGAACATTTCCATGCCGCGCAGCATGATTTTGCCGAACACGGCATCAGCGTCGGCGACATCAAATTTGACGCGGCGAAAATGATTGCGCGCAAAGACGCCATCGTTACCAAACTCACCGGCGGCGTGAAATTCCTGTTCCAAAAAAACAAAGTAACCAGCCTGTTCGGTACGGCTTCATTTGCCGGAAAAAACGGCGATGCCTACCAAATCGAAGTCGATAACAAAGGCGAAAAAACCGTTATCGAAACCAAACACGTCATCGTAGCAACCGGTTCCGTGCCGCGTCCGCTGCCGCAGGTTGACATTGACAATGTAAACGTATTGGACAACGAAGGCGCATTGAACCTGACCGAAGTGCCTGCCAAACTCGGCGTCATCGGTTCGGGCGTGATTGGTTTGGAAATGGGTTCGGTGTGGAACCGCGTCGGTTCGCAAGTCACCATCCTTGAAGCCATGCCGACCTTCCTTGCCGCCGCCGACCAGCAAATCGCCAAAGAAGCCTTCAAATACTTCACCAAAGAGCAGGGCTTGAACATCGAGCTGGGCGTGAAAATCGGCGACATTAAATCTGAAGGCAAAGGCGTGTCCGTTGCCTTTCAAACTGCCGCAGGCGAAGCCAAAACCGAAGTTTTCGACAAACTCATCGTCGCCATCGGTCGTATTCCGAATACTAAAGGTCTGAATGCCGAAGCCGTCGGCTTGGAAAAAGACGAGCGCGGCTTTATCAAAGTGGACGGCGAATGCCGTACCAACCTGCCTAATGTCTGGGCAATCGGCGATGTGGTTCGCGGCCCGATGCTGGCACACAAAGCCAGCGACGAAGGCGTGGCGGTTGCCGAGCGTATCGCCGGTCAGAAACCGCATATCGACTTCAACAGCGTACCGTTCGTGATTTACACCGACCCCGAAATCGCTTGGGTCGGTAAAACCGAAGAGCAGCTCAAAGCCGAAGGTGTGGAATACAAAAAAGGCATTTCCGGCTTCGGCGCAAACGGCCGCGCGTTGGCGATGGGCAAAGCCAAAGGTACGGTCAAAGTGTTGGCGGATGCCAAAACCGACCGCATTTTGGGCGTACACATGATCGGTCCGGTTGTCAGCGAATTGGTTACTGAAGGCGTCACTGCGCTCGAATTCTTCGCCAGCAGCGAAGACATCGCCCGCATCATCCATGCCCATCCGACCTTGTCCGAAGTGGTTCACGAAGCCGCACTGGCCGCCGACAAACGCGCTTTGCACGGCTGATAAGGTCAAGTAAAGCATAAAAGGTCGTCTGAAACTTTTTCAGACGACCTTTTCGGAAAGATGAATGTTCGGAAGCAATGTTCCGATAGGTATAGAGAGAAAATAGGGCATATCAGTTGCCATTGTTCCCTTACCGGAATGACGATTTAAGCAGAATCTACTATATAATCGGCGACACATTCACAGACAGCATTTGATTATGAATAAAGAAGTAATCGGTATCTTGTTCATACCGATGGGCATCATCAGCATGTGTATGGCCGCGTTGTGGCAGATGTATGTGATGATGACCGAAACTTATACGCTCAACCGCTTCAAAGACAAAGAATTGGTTTGGCGCGTGGCATTGTTGTTTATCAGTTTCAGCCTTGCCGTTTACCTGCTCTGCCCGAATTCGCGTAAAAAAGGCATCGTCTTTTTTATCCTCGGGGGCGGCGGCGCAATCATGTATCTGCTTGCGCGGATGTGGTTGCCGTTCAGCAAGTGAAACGACGATTTTCCGACCGCCGAAAGGTCGTCTGAAACGCACGGGGTTGTCATTTATGGGCAGTCTCAGGGCATTCCACTAATCTAAAGGAGAAATCCATGAATCTACACGAGTATCAGGCTAAAGAACTGCTGGCAAGCTACGGCTTGCCCGTGCAAGGCGGTATTTTGGCGCACAACGGCGAAGAAGCCGCAGCCGCTTACGACAAACTGGGCGGCAAATTTGCCGTCGTTAAAGCCCAAGTCCACGCAGGCGGACGCGGTAAAGCGGGCGGCGTAAAAGTCGTCAAAAGCCGTGAAGAAGCCAAAGAAGTGGCAGAAAGCCTGATTGGCACCAATTTGGTTACTTATCAAACCGATGCCAACGGTCAGCCGGTCAACAGCGTTTTGGTTTGCGAAGACATGTATCCGGTGCAAACCGAGCTGTATTTGGGCGCGGTGGTCGACCGTTCTACCCGTCGCATCACATTCATGGCTTCGACCGAAGGCGGTGTGGAAATCGAAAAAGTTGCCGCTGAAACCCCTGAAAAAATCTTCAAAGTAACCGTTGACCCGCTGGTCGGCCTGCAACCCTGCCAAGCGCGTGAAGTTGCGTTCCAACTGGGCTTGAAAGACAAACAAATCAACGAGTTCGTCAAACTGATGACCGGCGCGTACAAAGCGTTTGTTGAAAATGACTTCGCCCTGTTTGAAGTGAACCCGCTGGCAGTTCGAGAAAACGGCGCGCTCGCCTGCGTGGATGGCAAAATCGGTATCGACAGCAACGCCCTCTACCGCCTGCCGAAAATCGCCGAATTGCGCGATAAATCCCAAGAAAACGAACGCGAGCTGAAAGCCTCCGAATTCGACCTGAACTACGTTGCGCTGGAAGGCAACATCGGCTGTATGGTGAACGGCGCAGGTTTGGCGATGGCGACCATGGACATCATCAAACTGAAAGGCGGCCAACCTGCCAACTTCTTGGACGTAGGCGGCGGCGCGACCAAAGAGCGCGTAGTTGAAGCGTTTAAACTGATTCTCGAAGACAAATCCGTCAAAGGCGTATTGATCAACATCTTCGGCGGTATCGTCCGTTGCGACATGATTGCGGAAGCCATCGTGGCAGCCGTTAAAGAAATCAACGTTGACGTGCCTGTCGTTGTCCGTCTGGAAGGCAACAATGCCGAACTCGGCGCGAAAATCCTGAACGAATCAGGTCTGAAACTGACTTCCGCCGACGGCCTGAATGACGCAGCCGAAAAAATTGTCGCAGCCGTAAACGCCTAAGGAGAAAAGAATGAGCGTATTGATTAATAAAGACACCAAAGTATTGGTTCAAGGTTTCACCGGTAAAAACGGTACTTTCCACTCCGAACAAGCTCTGGCTTACGGCACTAAAGTTGTCGGCGGCGTGACTCCGGGCAAAGGCGGTCAAACCCACCTGAACCTGCCCGTGTTCAACACCATGAAAGAAGCGGTTAAAGAAACCGGCGCGGACGCATCCGTAATTTACGTTCCCGCTCCGTTTGTATTGGACTCTATCGTTGAAGCGGTTGATTCCGGCGTAGGATTGGTCGTTGTGATTACCGAAGGCGTTCCGACTCTGGACATGCTCAAAGCCAAACGCTACTTGGAAACCAACGGCAACGGCACACGTTTGGTCGGCCCTAACTGCCCGGGCGTGATTACTCCGGGCGAGTGTAAAATCGGCATTATGCCGGGCCACATCCACACTCCCGGCCGCATCGGCATCATTTCCCGTTCCGGTACATTGACTTACGAAGCCGTGGCACAAACCACCAAACTGGGCTTGGGTCAATCAACCTGTATCGGTATCGGCGGCGACCCGATTCCGGGCATGAACCAAATCGACGCGCTGAAACTCTTCCAAGAAGACTCCGATACCGACGCCATCATCATGATCGGTGAAATCGGCGGTACTGCGGAAGAAGAAGCAGCCGAATACATTCAATCCAACGTAACCAAACCTGTTGTCGGCTACATCGCAGGTGTGACCGCTCCTAAAGGCAAACGCATGGGCCACGCCGGTGCGATTATCTCCGGCGGCAAAGGTACTGCGGAAGAAAAATTCGCCGCTTTCGAAAAAGCCGGCATCGCTTACACCCGCAGCCCTGCCGAATTGGGCAGCACCATGCTGGAAGTGTTGAAAGCAAAAGGCTTGGCGTAAATGTTTTGAGCTAATCTATAATGAGTAAGGCCGTCTGAAGGGGGTAAACCTTTTTCGGACGGTTTTTTATAAAAATTTCGAAATGTTTTAATTCGATAATACGCTTGTCGGAGGCGGGAGATATTCTTATACTGGCCGTTCGTGAATGTATTTATCAATATGGCCGATGGTAACGGCCGGACATCTAGGAGAGAATTATGGGCAAACAGGATTTTGAAGCGCGTCGGGATGCGTTGTTGCAGGACATCCGTTCTATGATGGACGATGTGCAGGAGCTGTACGACAACAGTGTCGAAGAAGGCACGAAAGAGGCGAAGGAAGCTAAAGCGAAATTGCAGGTCAAGCTGGATGCGGCTAAGGAAAAACTGGGCCGTTTTGAAGAAGAGGCCGCCAAACGTGTGAAATATCATGCGGAGCAGGCCAAAGAGCGGTTTGCGGAGTTTGGCGAAGAAGCCGGCGAACGTTTCAAACGCGGTAAGGAATGCTTCGACCGCTTTGAAGAGGAAGCCGCGGAGCGGGTTAAACACCGTGCGCGTCAGGCTGACGAAGCGGTACGCGAGAAACCTTATTATGCAATGGGCTTTGCCGCACTGGCCGGCTTGGTAGTAGGCGTATTGCTGAACCGCCGTTAATGATGTAGGTGAGAGGCCGTCTGAAAAGTTTTCAGACGGCATTTCTGTCCTTACCGTGCGAGGGGGTGAAAGATGGGCATCAGGCAGAACATCGAGCAGACGAAATTCTTGTTTAACCAAGGTATCGATTTGTTGCTGCTGCGCTTGCAGGTGTTGAACCTGGATTTGGCCGAGCAGGCCGGAAACGTGTTGCGCGCGGCAGTGTGGCTGGTGTTGGCGGCGGTATTGCTGTTTGTCGGCCTGATCAGCGCGCTGTTCGGCTTAAACAGAATATTGGACGACACGGCGGCGGTGTGGGTGTTTTTCGGTATCGCCGCATTCTGCCTGTTGGTGATTGCGGCGGCGGGGCGTGCGGTCATTGAAAACTGGCGCGGACAAAATAACCGGATTTCTGAAACTTTACGCGATATTCAGACCGATATTGCCTATCTGCGCGGAGAAACGGGGATAGAGGCTGCTGGCGGAAAAGGAGAAGGCGATGAATAGGGAGGCGCAACAGACCAGAGAACTTTTACAGTTGGAAATCAAACTGATACGCCTGAAAATTGCCGCGGCGCACCTTAAGCGGCAAAAGTCGGAAGAGAAGCGGCGCAATCGGCAGGAACCGCTGTTTAGATTGCTTGATTTGGGCAGCGAACTGGCTACGGGCGAGTTGTTGCAAAAGGTTGCCGGATTGCCGGTCAGCCGGAAATATCGATTCGGTACGCTGGCGGCCCTGCTGGCCGTACAGGTGTTGCAAAACGGTATAAAGCGCGATAAATAATAATCCTTATCAAGTTGAAAACATTGTCTGAACATTAAATTTTCATTACTATTTCCCGGCGATTTTTTTAAATTTCCGGGAATAATTTTATGAAAAGAACCATCATCGCCTTGGTAACGGCAGGCCTGCCGTTTGCCGCAGCGGCGGAAGTAACCCTGTACGGCCAAATCAAAAGCAGCGTATCGGCAGGTCAGGTCAGAATCAAGGGAGGTTCGGGCACGGAGAAAAGTCCGACCGTAACCAAAATCAACGACAACACATCACGCATCGGCTTCAAGGGCAGCGAAAAAATCGGCGATGATTTGAAAGCCATCTGGCAGGTTGAGCAGCGCACGTCTGTTTTAAACGAAAGCAACAGCACCAATTGGGGCAGCCGTGATTCCTTCATCGGTTTGGAAGGCGGGTTCGGTAAAATCCGTGCGGGTCACATGAATAACCTGCTCAATGAGATGGATACCATCGACACATGGCTGTACAAATCCAGCGCACTGGGTTTGGGGGCATATGTCCGCACCGGTTCGCGCACGACTTCCGTGCGTTACGACAGCCCTTCGTTCGGCGGTTTGAAAGCGAACCTGCAATATTCTCCGCGCGACAACCAGAATCCGAGCGACAGAAACACCCATGCCGAACCCGGCCGCGATCAGTACAATGTCGGCCTGACTTACGAAAACAGCGGGTTCACCGCCAATCTGGCCTACAACCTGCGTAAAAACCGTTATGCCGAAACGGGCGGCGGCGAAAGAAAAGACGGTCATGTCGTCCGCCTGGAAAGTTATTACGACAAGGATAATCTGTTTTTGGGTTTGGGCGCGCAATACGCCAGAGGCAATGAAACCGCCAACGATTATCTGGCCATTTTTACCAGCGGTTTCAATACTTACAACGGCAGCGGCATAACCGCCGATACGGGCAAGCAGGAAGCCGTCAAGGTAGTTGATGCCGCCGTTACCGCCGGTTACAACTTCGGCAACTGGCGGCCGCGTATTTCTTATGCCCGCGGCTGGCCGGCCAAGGGGGTGGAAAGCGGTGAGAAACTGGTAGACAAATTCGATCAGATTATCGTCGGCGGCGATTACACGTTCAGCAAGCGCACGGCGTTGCGCGGACAAATCGGCTATCTGCGCGTCGGCGGCAAAACCCGCCTGACTGCGGCGGAGCGGGGCAAAATCGAGCAGAGCGGCGCATCGTTGGGTATGGTGCATAAGTTCTGACCGCCCGATAAACGGATAAAACCTGCCCGAAGGGAATCGGGCAGGTTTTTTTTGCCGTTTCAGACGGCCTCTGTGTTAGTTCGGCGGCTTTCCGTATCCGAAAGTTGATCGATAATCGGGCAGTCAGGGCGATTGTCGCCGCCGCAGCAGTCGTGCCAGTTTTTCAATGTGTTTACCATGTCTTGCAGGCGGTCGATTTTGGCTTGCAGCGTAGCGATGTGCTCGGCGGTCAGCCGTTTGACTTCGGCGCTGGTGCGTTGCGGGTTGCTTTTCAGTTGCAGTAGCGTTTTAATCTGCGCCAGAGAGAAATCCACGTCGCGGGCGTGCCTGATAAAGCTCAGGTTTTCCAAATCCTGTTCGGTATAGCGACGGTAGCCCGATTCGCTGCGTCCGGCGGGCCGGATAAGGCCGATTTTTTCGTAGTCGCGAATCATTTTGCTGCTCAGGCCGCTGCGTTTCGCCATTTCGCCGATGTTCATCCTGTTCCTTTCTTTTCAGACGGCCTCACAAAGCCGCGCGTCAAACATAAGGCCGTTTTGCGGGATATTAAAGAGGCCGTCTGAAACCATTTTTCAGACGGCCTGCCGCCTTTCTTTTGGGCTTTATTTGTCGCGGTTGGTCAGCGAAGGGGAGTATCTGCCTGCGCGTTGCGTCAATCGAGCGCGCAGGGCGTCGACGGAAGAGGGGACGCCGTCTTCGCAGAAGGTTTTATAGATAACGGTGTGCAGCGCGTCGTTTCTGCTCATGGTCGAACCGATGTCTTTCCAAGTGCCGTTGCGCGGGCTGATCCAGCGTTTGTTGACCGTGTCGCCGTAGCCGAACACTTTGTAGGACGAGCGTTTGCTGTTGCCGGAGCTGAAAGAAGTGTCGGCGCAAAACAGGCCTTCCGCACTCAGGTTGTCGTAACCTTGTGCGGATTTGACGTTTAACACATAGCGGATGCTGCGGTCGGGGGCGATTTCGATGCTGTCGGTCAGGATTTTCGGGGATTTTCCGTAATTGCGGTCGACATAGATGTCGAACCAGTTGCCGCGTGCGGGATCGGGAAATGCGGGCAGGGGGATGTCCGCCTCTTTAAATTCCCGCGCGTTTTTCTCGGCGGCACTCTCTTTGTAGCGGGTATTGACCAGAGAGTCTTTGTCGGTGGAACCGGCGGCGTAAGCATGGGCCGCGGCAAGGGCCAGAACCAGCAGACTGATGCGTCGCATTGCATTCTCCATCTTGAAAATAACGGCCATTGTAGGGTTTGGAAGGTGCAGGTGCAAGCAACTGCGGTATAATTAACCCAATCTTAATTTTGAAAAAAATACCATGACACAGATTTTGGACGTTACCGGCCTGCGATGCCCGCTGCCGATTCTGCGGGCGAAAAAAGCACTGGCGCAGATGGAGGCGGGCGAGGTGTTGACCGTCTTGGCGACCGACGGCGGCGCGCCGGGCGACTTTGAAGCGTTCTGCCGTCAGACGGGACATATCCTGCTCGAATCCACAGAAGCGGACGGCGTGTTTACGCTGGTCATGCGGCATAAATAGTCGGGAGGCCGTCTGAAAATGCGTATTGCCGCGTCTGCGGTATCGTTCGGCATACTGCTGGCGGGATGCCGCGCCGATACCGTGCCGCCGGAGCAGTTGCAGCGGCAGGGCAGGGAAGTCGTAGCGCTGTTTGAGCAGTCCTGCGCAGCCAACGGCGGCGACGGTGCCAAAGTGACGGCATGGGCTGAATCGCGCCAAGCGCAGAAGCTGGCGGTGGACGAAGTGAACAAACTGCCTCCGGGTATGATGGAATCGGGCGTACAGGTCGTTTGGCGGATTCAAAAAGACGGCGCGGATTATTACCTCGGCCTCTCGCCAGACAGTTGCAGCGTCAAAACCGCCAAGGCCGACGAAAACACCGTGCGGCAGCAGTTTGAAGAACTGGTCAAACGCGGGGCGCAGGGCGCAAACGTCGAATTGCGTGCCGACAACGCCGCGCAATCGCCGTTTCCCATCCGCCAGCTTTCCTACGCATGGCGGCCCGCCGGCAGCGGCAGCGAAACCGTACTGACCGCCAATACCTCGACGTCCGACCGTCTGCCCGTTCAGGCGGCATTGATGCTCACGCATCAGGTTTACCATTCCGCCCCGATACTGGAGCAGGACTGAGCCATACCGTTTTTTCAGACGGCCTCGTCATACGTTCGGGCCGTCTGAAACCCGAAACAGCCCTTCCGAATAAGGAACACCTATGCAAACCCTGACCATCACCCGCCCCGACGATATGCACCTGCACCTGCGCGACGGCGACGCGCTCAAAGCCGTTGCCCCCTATACCGCCCGCCAGATGGGGCGCGCCGTCATCATGCCCAACCTCAAACCGCCCGTCGTCAGCGTTGCCGACGCGCTTGCCTACAAAGCGCGCATCATGGCGGCGTTGCCCGAAGGCAGCGCGTTTACGCCTTTGATGACGCTTTACCTGACCGACCAAGCCACGCCCGAGCTGGTGCGCGAAGCCAAAGCCGCCGGCATCGTCGCCTTCAAACTCTACCCCGCAGGCGCAACCACCAATTCCGATTCCGGCGTAACCGACCTGTTCAAACTCATCTCCGTTTTGGAAGAAATGGCAAAACAGGGCATCCTGTTCCTCGTTCACGGCGAAGTAACCGACCCCGAAATTGACATTTTCGACCGCGAAGCCGCCTTTATCGAGCGTGTGATGAAACCCGTTTTGGCGCAAGTGCCGAATCTCAAAGTCGTGTTTGAACACATCACCACTGCTGAAGCCGCCCGACTCGTTTTGGACGCAGGCGACAACGTTGCCGCCTCCGTTACCCCGCAACACCTCCTGCTCAACCGCAACGACCTCTTGGTCGGCGGCGTGCGCCCCCATCATTTCTGCCTGCCGGTACTCAAACGCGAGACCCATCGTCAGGCATTGGTCGCCGCCGTTACCGGCGAGAAGGCGCACAAATTCTTCCTCGGCACCGACTCCGCGCCGCACGCCAAATCCGCCAAAGAAAACGCCTGCGGCTGCGCCGGTGTGTTCAGCGCCATGACCGCCATCGAGCTTTACGCCGAAGTGTTTGAAAAAGCAGGCGCGTTGGACAAACTCGAAGCCTTCGCCTCGAAAAACGGCGCAAGGTTCTACGGCATTCCCGAAAACACCGACACGATAACGCTCGTCAAACAAAGCCAAACCGTCCCCGCAAGCGTCCCTTATGGCGACGGCGAACTCGTCCCGATGCGTGCGGGCGGCGAGATAGGTTGGACAGTCCGCTATTGAAGATTTCGAACCGGCAGTCAGGCCGGTTTAACGATACTGACAGGCCGTCTGAAATGTTTTCAGACGGCCTTTTTATATTCTGAATAATTGTCATGTTTCATATTTAACAAAAATATAATTTAATTTATAATTTCAATTTTAAATTTAACAAGAGAGGGAAACGAGATGGCAATCAAGGATACCGCAACAGATTTTGAATTACCGCAAGATAATCAAATCATTTTTGAAGATGCGTCGGTCGCAGATATCGAAAATATGCTGGAGGGCGAAGTGGAATTGCTCCCCATTCAAGCCGACACGAAAGTCAGCCGACTTCCCACTGTCGAAACGGTAGAGATGTTGGCGGAGGAAGTTCCGCTCAAACCGATTAAAGCCGAAGAAATCACCATTCCGCAGCCCGCCGCGTCCGCCGTATCTGCCAAAATGCTGCTCGGCTTGTCGGCACTGCTTGGCGGGGGCGCAGTATTGGCAGCGGCAGGGAAAAGCTCCGGCGGTGGAGAATCTAAGAAACAGCCGGTATCCGAGAAAAACGTTCCGCAGCAGGATGACCGGGAGAACGACGGCGATAAGGCGGAAAGGCCGTCTGAAAACAATCCTGTCCATAACAATGACCAAACGGCACCTGCCCGACCCAAACCGGATGAGGCGGCAGGTAGCAAGGTAACGTCGCCCGAAACCCCGCCTGTTGCCGAAAAAGCGCAGATTACCACGCATATCTATTATCCGAACGGAGCATCGGCCAGTATTACTTCTCCGGAGGATATGGCGTTTGATACGGCTTCGTTGGAGTATTCGGTTGCTGCCGTACAAACAGAAACTAAAGCAGGCGGGCGGCATCTTAGCCTTCCGAATACCGGTGCGGAAGTCATCACACTTAATCCCGACAAAGTTGCTTCATCTATCTACGGACGGGATACCGATAAAGACGGTTTGATAGATGTAATAGACAGAGCACCTAAAGAATGGAACGTTTCCGAACGTGATTTGCGGATGTTTGCTTCGTTGGCTTATGAAGATAAGGAAACATTAGAAGCTTTGTTTAGAGGAAAACATGAAGACGGCTCTAAATATATTAGTCAAAAAGAACTTGTAAATTACGCGGATGTATCCGAATTGACAGGTAAATGGGAATTGCTCAAAGCCGAAAGTCCGGGAAGTGGTTTGGATTATGCTGTATTTGGTAATCGTAATGAAAAAGGAGAATTGGATAGTGTAGTTGTTGCGTTTAGGGGAACACAATTATTTAGTCTGAGTGATATTTGGGCAGATTTGAAAATTCTATTTGCCAATACCCCGACGCAAGCTACTTATTTGAATGATATTGCTCAATTTATAGATTCTTTAAATCCAAAAAATGTTTATTCTACGGGGCATTCATTAGGTGGATATTTAGCAGAATATTTTGCTGCGCACACAATGCAGCAAAAATATGATTGGTCTGTTAATTTCCAACATAGTAGCTTATTCAATCCCGCTATCCTTAAAATTGATAATAATTCAAGCGATAACTTAAAAAATGCACGTTATATGGCTGAATCATTCACTAAAACTCCTGTAATTGATAAAAGTGATATTACGCAAGATAAACAACTCTATAAAACCAATTCGTATGTAATTAAGGGGGAATGGGTGAGCTCAGGTAACTGGCTTTTTAGCGGATTAGGGGAGTATAACAACACAATTTCTTTTGATTTTAAACAATCAGATTGGTGGGGAAAGCATGATATGTCCAGTTTCTATGAAAAAGATGCTACTGGAAAGCTGGAAAAATATTTTTCATATGGTTCGCGTATTGATAGCCATTATAACAATCCATACAAAACAGACACCGACCGCGACGGTTTTTCAGACGGCATCGAAGCCAAGCTCAAAAGCGATCCGCAGGATGCTGACAGTACGCCATTTGCCGTTACCGAACCTGCGGTGGCCCCGGATGAGGGCATGAGTTTGGCTATTGTTCAAACTGAAAAGGCAGACGGCAGCATAGTCAGTGTCAAAGGTGTCGAGATGACCGGAACGCAAGAGGAGGGAAATACGGTGTACAGGCCGTCTGAAAATCCCGTAGTGGATTTGGGTACGGAGAAAATCCAGTCCGCAGCCGACGGCGTTCATCAGGCCGTTATTACCGTCAAAGGTACGGCCGGTGACGATACCATTGTCGGCAGTAAAGGTAACGACATTATTTGGGGTGGCTTGGGCAGCGATACCATCAAGGGTAACGGCGGCAGCGATACGATTGTTTTTTCGGCGGAAGACATCCGCGCCGGCAAAGTGGATACCGTTACCGATTTCGGCCGTGATGATTTTCTTGATCTGGGAAGGTTGAGGACGCTTTTCAGCGACCATCCTGAAAATTTCAAATGGGAAAATATTTTGGATAATACAGACATTTCGTCTTCGGCTTTGGTTTATAAGGCTGAAGAGCATACGTTGGCTTACCGTGCGGCGGGTTCGGAAAATGCGAATGTGTTTGCCCGTTTTGACGAACAGGCGGAGGTTTCGGCGTCTCAGTTTATCGGTTAACCGCCATTTTTATAGAGTGGAGGCCGTCTGAAATGTTTTCAGACGGCCTTTTCCTTTTGTATATTGACCAAGCCCTACAGCAACACTTTCTCCACGCCGCCGTTGTTGGCTTTTTTCACAAACTCGTCCAGCCAGTTTTCGCCGAGGATGTGTTTCGCCATTTCGATGACGATGTAGTCGGCGGGCATGTCGTTGTCGTCGGCGTAGCGGCTCAGACCCTGCAGGCAGGCGGGGCAGGTGGTGAGCATTTTGACGGGTTCGCCCTGCGGCAGCTCTTTGAGGTTTTTCTCGATTTCTTCCTGTTTGCGGAATTTGACTTGGGTGGCGATGTCGGGGCGTTTGACGGCGAACATGCCGGATTCGCCGCAGCAGCGGTCGCTTAAGACGACTTTCTGCCCCATGAGGCTGCTGGCCATTTGGGTGGCGTTCATGGTTTTGATGGGCGTGTGGCAGGGGTCGTGGTAGAGGTATTGCTGACCTTTCACGCCGTTCAAGTGCACGCCTTTTTCGAGCAGGTATTCGTGGATGTCGATGATGCGGCAACCGGGGAAGATTTCTTCGAAGCGGTATTTTTCGAGCTGGTCGTAGCAGGTGCCGCAACTGACGACGACGGTTTTGATGTCGAGGTAGTTGAGGGTGTTTGCCATGCGGTGGAAGGCGACGCGGTTGTTGGTGCTCATTTGTTCGGCTTTTGCCTTGTTGCCGCCCGCGTCCTGCGGATAGCCGCAACACATATAGCCGGGCGGCAGGACGGTTTGTACGCCGACGTGCCAGAGCATGGCTTGGACGGCGAGTCCGATTTGGCTGAACAGGCGTTCGGAACCGCAGCCGGGGAAGTAGAACACGGCTTCGGCATCTTCGGGCGCGGCGGGGTTGCGGATGATGGGGATGCTTTTGTCGTCTTCGATGCCGAGCATGGAGCGCGGTGTTTTGGCGGGCACGCTTTTGGGCAAAGGACGGTTGATGAAGTGGATGATTTGTTCTTTGACCGGAGCGGTGCCGACGGTGGCTTTGGGTTCGGCTTTTTGTTTTTTGGTGCCGACGGGCAGGAGTTTGCCGATTTTATAAGCGAAGTTCTGCGCGGGGAAGCCGGTCTGTATCATGGCGGCGCGCAGGGCTTTGATGGTTTTAGGACCGGTGGCGTTCAAAAATGCCATGCCCATCGATGCGGCGGGGGCGAAGCGTTTGTGGCCGGAGTCGGCAAGGTAGTTGCGGATGGCTACGGTTACGTCGCCGAAGTCGATGTTGACGGGGCAGGGTTTGACGCAGCGGTGGCACACGGTGCAGTGGTCGCCGATGTCCATGAGTTCTTCAAAGTGTTTGATGGAAACGCCGCGGCGGGTTTGTTCTTCGTATAAGAAGGCTTCGGTCAAGAGCCCCACGCCGAGGATTTTGTTGCGCGGGCTGTACAGCAGGTTGGCGCGCGGAACGTGGGTGGAGCAGACGGGTTTGCATTTGCCGCAGCGTAGGCAGTCTTTGACGGAATCGGCGATGGTGCCGAGGTCTGATTTTTCCATAATCAGCGATTCCGCGCCCAAAAGCTCGAAAGACGGTGTGTAGGCGTTGCGTAAGTCCGAGCCTTTCATCAGTTTGTGACGGTTGAAGGTGTGCTTGGGATCGACTTGGTTTTTGTAGTCCCAAAACGGTTGCAAATCTTCATCGGTCAGAAATTCGAGCTTGGTGATGCCGATGCCGTGTTCGCCGGAAATCACGCCGCCGAGCGAGCGGGCGAGTTTCATGATGCGCTCGACCGAACGGTAGGCCGTCTGAAGCATTTGGGCTTCGTCTGAATTGACGGGGATGTTGGTATGGACGTTGCCGTCGCCGGCGTGCATATGCAGGGCGACGAATACTCTGCCACGCACGGTTTTGGCGTGGATTTTGCCCAAGCCTTCAATGATTTTGGTGTCGGTTTTGCCGCTGAAGATTTCGGCGAGCGGTTTCATTACGTCTTCTTTGACGGACACGCGCAGGCGGAAATCTCGGAAAGCGGTGAAACAGCTCTCGTCGTCTTTGGCTTCGGGCGCGGCGTGGACGGCAGCGCCGTAGCGGGCTTTGTAGTCGGCAAGCGGCGTGTCCAGATTGGCGAGTAACCAGTCCCAACGCGCTTTGACGGCGGAAACGTGGGCAAGGGCGTGTTTGCCGCGTTCGCCCAAAAGTTCGGCGGTCGGCAGGTCTGTGCCCATTTTGTCGATGGGGAGTTTGCCCGAAAGATATTGCTCCAATGCGGCGCACAGGGTGAGTTTGTTTTGGATGGAAAGCTCGATGTTGATGCGTTCGATACCGTCCGAATACTCGCCCAGCCGTTCCAGCGGAATCACCACGTCTTCGTTGATTTTAAAGGCGTTGGTGTGTTTGGCGATGGCGGCGGTGCGGCTGCGGTCGAGCCAGAAGGTTTTGCGCGCTTCGGGCGACACGGCGATAAAGCCTTCGCCGTCGCGGGCGCGGGCGAGTTCGCAGATGTGTTCGGCGGCTGCCTGCACGGCGGCTTCGTCGTCTGAAACCACGTCCGCCAGCAAGACCATTTTCGGCCGTCCTTTGCCCGCCGCTTTGGTGGCGTAGCCGACGGCGCGGACATAACGCCAGTCCAAATGCTCCAAACCCGCCAGCCGCACGCTGTCGTGGGCGAGCAGGAAATCGCGGATTTCAACGATGGACGGCGTAGCAGTGGCGACCGTGCCGAAAAACTCCATACACACGGTGCGCGTGTATTTCGGCATGGTGTGCAACACGAAGGCGACGCTGGTGATGATGCCGTCCGTACCTTCTTTCTGCACGCCGGGCAGGCCGCTCAAGAATTTGTCGGTAACGTCTTTGCCCAAACCGACTTTGCGGAATTTGTGGCCGGGGATTTCCAAGCGTTCGGTTTTAACGATATTGCGGCCGTCTGAATCCAGCGTGTGAACGTCGAACACGGCGGTTTCTTCGTCGTGGATTTTGCCGAAATTGTGGCGCACGCGCTCGATGCGCAGCCATTCGCCCTGCGGGTTGACCATCTGCCAGTAGGCGAGGTTGTCCAACGCCGTCCCCCACAACACGGCTTTTTTGCCGCCCGCATTCATCGCCACATTACCGCCCACGCAGGACGCGTCGGCGGAAGTCGGATCGACGGCGAACACCAAACCCGCCTGATGCGCGGTTTCTTCCACCCGCCGCGTTACCACGCCCGCGCCGCAATGGATAATCGGATGTTTGCCGTCCAAGCCCGCCAGTTCGACAAATTCGACGCCGCGATGCTTGTCCAGCTTTTCCGTATTGATGACCGCGCTGTTCGCATCCAGAGGCACGGCACCGCCGGTATAACCCGTGCCGCCGCCGCGCGGGATAATGACCAAATCCAGCTCGATTAAGGCGCGCACCAAAGGCGCGACTTCCGCCTCCGTATCGGGATTGACGACGACAAACGGATATTCGACGCGCCAGTCGGTCGCATCAGTAACGTGCGTTACCCGCGCCAGCCCGTCAAACATAATATTGTGCGGCTTGGTGATTTTGCTCAAACGTTCCAAAATCTGCCGCCGCTTTTGGCGCGTTTCGTCAAAGCTGCCGTCAAAACGCTCGACCGCCTTTTCCGCCGCCGCAACCAATATATCGACTTGCGGATTGTCGTCGCGGCGTTTGCGGATTTCGTTCAACCGGTGGCGCATTTCCCGCACCAACGCGGCGCGGCGTTTCGGGTGCTCCAGCAAATCATCAACCAGATACGGATTGCGCACGACCACCCAAATATCGCCCAACACTTCAAACAACATCCGCGCCGAACGCCCCGTCCTGCGCTGTCCGCGCAAGTCTTGCAGAATCTGCCACGCCTCATCGCCCAACAGGCGGATGACGATTTCGCGGTCGGTGTAGGAAGTATAGTTGTAGGGAATTTCCCGAATACGCTGCGGGGCGGTAGTCGTGGTCATGGTGGCGTTCTTTGGTGTTCGGTATTTTTTAGTATTTGAGGCCGTCTGAAAACAGGAATGCGGCCAGAGGGAAGGTGTTAATGTAGTTTAATTTCCATTATTTTTCAATGGGAAAAAGGGTTTATTTTACTGCGCCGACGGGCGCGGATGACGGCGGGAAGCGGCCGGAGCGGTGGTTTTTGTTGACAATCCGTAGCCTGCGTTGCGGGCGGGCGGCCCGGGAAGCGAAATTTCAGACGGCCTCTGCCGCAGTGGCGGCATATTGTGCCGCGATACTTGGTATTTCGGATAAAAGCCGTTATAATGCCATTCTCTTACGGCGGGCCTCCCCGCATGGCAATTCGGAACAACGGGTCAGGGGCGGAAGCCAGCAGCCCACTCCGATGCGTCAGTGCCGGGGGTTCGGCTCGCCACCTCATGAAAAAACCTGTTTGCTTAGGCAAACAGGTTTTTGTTTTGTCCGGCCGGATCAAACCGCCGCTTCGGAGCGTTCGCCCGTGCGGATGCGGATGGCTTCTTCCACCGGCAGCACGAAGATTTTGCCGTCGCCGATTTTGCCGGAGCGGGCGGTTTCGATGATGACGTCGATGGCGCGTTCGACATCTTCGTCGGCAAGCACCAGTTCGACTTTGACCTTGGGCAGGAAATCGACGGCGTATTCCGCGCCGCGGTAGATTTCAGTATGGCCTTTTTGGCGGCCGAACCCCTTGACTTCGCTGACGGTCATGCCGGTGATGCCGATTTCGGTGAGGGCTTCGCGCACGTCGTCTAGTTTGAAGGGCTTGATGATGGCTTCGATTTTTTTCATGGTGCACCTGTTTGGGTTGTGCCGACGGGAGTTTCAGACGGCCTTGAAATGGGCAGCCGCAGGAAATGCGGACGGTTTGCCGAAATTAGCATAAAGCGGGGCTTTATTCAATCGGAGGCCGTCTGAAAACCGGATGTCGGAAGTGGTTGGATTGTCAACATTTCGAGTAAAAACACGGCGGTCGGATACAGCTGCGGGCGGCGCGGCAAACCGCGGCACAGGCTGATATTGCGGCAGGTAGGACGATACGGTGCAAGATGAAATTTATCCTCTATTTTCAGGTATTACGACCGTTATCGGCGTATAATACAGCCTTTCCCAACCGCATTTGAGAGCTGAATCATGTCTGTTGTGTTGCCCTTGCGCGGCGTTACCGCCCTTTCCGATTTCCGTGTTGAAAAACTCTTGCAAAAAGCGGCCGCACTCGGTCTGCCCGAAGTGAAACTGAAAAGCGAATTTTGGTATTTTGTCGGCAGCGAGAAAGCATTGGATGCCGCGACTGTCGAAAAACTGCAAGCCTTGTTGGCGGCGCAAAGCGTTGAACAAACGCCCGAAGCGCGCGAGGGCTTGCATTTATTTTTGGTAACGCCCCGCTTGGGTACGATTTCGCCGTGGGCTTCCAAGGCGACCAATATCGCGGAAAACTGCGGTTTGAAAGGCATAGAGCGCATCGAACGCGGCATGGCGGTGTGGCTGGAAGGTCGTCTGAATGATAAACAGAAACAGCAATGGTCGGCTTTGCTGCACGACCGCATGACCGAATCCGTGCTGCCCGATTTTCAGACGGCCTCCAAATTATTCCACCATCTCGAATCCGAAACTTTCTCCACCGTCGATGTTTTGGGTGGCGGTAAAGAGGCTTTGGTCAAAGCCAATACCGAAATGGGTTTGGCACTCTCCGCCGACGAAATCGATTATCTGGTTGAAAACTATCAGGCTTTGCAGCGCAATCCGTCCGATGTGGAGCTGATGATGTTCGCGCAGGCAAACAGCGAACACTGCCGCCACAAAATCTTCAACGCCGATTTCATCCTCAACGGCGAAAAACAGCCGAAATCGCTCTTCGGCATGATACGCGACACGCACAACGCGCATCCCGAAGGCACGGTCGTTGCCTATAAAGACAATTCGTCCGTGATCGAAGGCGCGAAAATCGAGCGTTTCTATCCGAATGCGGCGGAAAACCAAGGCTACCGTTTCCACGAGGAAGACACGCATATCATCATGAAAGTGGAAACGCACAACCACCCGACCGCCATCGCACCGTTTGCGGGTGCGGCAACGGGCGCGGGCGGCGAAATCCGCGACGAAGGCGCGACGGGCAAAGGTTCGCGTCCGAAAGCGGGCTTAACCGGCTTTACCGTCTCCAACCTCAACATTCCCGACCTCAAACAGCCGTGGGAACAAGACTACGGCAAGCCGGAACACATTTCCTCGCCGCTGGACATCATGATTGAAGGCCCGATTGGCGGCGCGGCGTTCAACAACGAATTCGGCCGTCCCAACCTCTTGGGCTACTTCCGCACTTTTGAAGAGAAGTTCGACGGTCAGGTTCGCGGCTACCACAAACCGATTATGATCGCCGGCGGCCTAGGCAGCATTCAGGCACAACAAACACACAAAGACGAAATCCCCGAAGGCGCATTGCTGATCCAACTGGGTGGCCCGGGCATGCTTATCGGCTTGGGCGGCGGCGCGGCTTCTTCGATGAACACTGGCACGAACGACGCCTCTTTGGACTTCAACTCCGTACAACGCGGCAACCCCGAAATCGAACGCCGCGCGCAGGAAGTGATCGACCGCTGCTGGCAGCTCGGCGACCAAAACCCGATTATCTCCATCCACGACGTCGGCGCGGGCGGCCTGTCCAACGCCTTCCCCGAACTCGTCAACGATGCCGGACGCGGCGCGGTATTCAAGCTGCGCGAAGTGCCGCTGGAAGAACACGGCCTCAACCCGCTGCAAATCTGGTGCAACGAATCGCAAGAGCGTTATGTGTTGTCGATTTTGGAAAAAGATTTGGACACCTTCCGCGCCATCTGCGAACGCGAACGCTGCCCGTTTGCCGTGGTCGGTACGGCGACCGACGACGGCCATTTGAAAGTACGCGACGATTTGTTCTCCAACAATCCCGTCGACTTGCCGCTGAACGTCTTGCTCGGCAAACCGCCCAAAACCACGCGTAGCGACAAAACCGTGAGGTCGTCTGAAAAACCATTCACTGCCAAAGACATCGACATCACCGAAGCCGCCTACCGCGTTCTGCGCCTGCCTACCGTAGCCGCTAAAAACTTCCTGATTACCATCGGCGACCGCAGCGTCGGCGGCATGACCCACCGCGACCAAATGGTCGGCAAATACCAAACCCCCGTAGCCGACTGCGCCGTTACCATGATGGGCTTCAACACCTACCGCGGCGAAGCGATGTCTATGGGCGAAAAACCGACTGTCGCCCTGTTTGACGCGCCTGCCTCGGGCAGAATGTGCGTCGGCGAAGCCATCACCAACATCGCGGCGGTCAACATCGGCGACATCGGCAATATCAAACTTTCCGCCAACTGGATGGCGGCGTGCGGCAACGAGGGCGAAGACGAAAAACTCTACCGCACCGTCGAAGCGGTTTCTAAAGCCTGTCAGGCATTGGACTTAAGCATTCCCGTGGGCAAAGACAGTCTGTCGATGAAAACCGTGTGGCAAGACGGCGAAGAGAAAAAATCCGTCGTTTCGCCGTTGAGCCTGATTATCTCCGCGTTCGCACCTGTCAAAGACGTGCGCAAAACCGTTACGTCCGAATTGAAAAACGTCGAAGACAGCGTATTGTTGTTTATCGATTTGGGCTTCGGCAAAGCACGCATGGGCGGCTCGGCGTTCGGTCAGGTCTATAACAATATGAGCGGCGACGCACCCGATTTGGACGATACAGGTCGTCTGAAAGCGTTTTACAACGTGATTCAACAGCTTGTTGCCGAAGACAAACTCTTGGCGTATCACGACCGCAGCGACGGCGGCTTGTTTGCGACGCTGGCGGAAATGGCGTTTGCGGGGCGTTGCGGATTGAATGTGGATTTGACTTCACTGGTTGCCAACCAAGCCGACGTCAACGAAGCCAGCATCCGCGCATTGTTCAATGAAGAACTGGGCGCAGTGATTCAAATCGCCAAACAAGATGTCGCGGCAGCAGAAGCCTTGTTCAAAGCGGCGGCACTGCCCTTGCATACCGTTGCCACCATCGGTACTGACGAAAAAATCGTTATCCGCAATCAGGCAGGTATCGTGTTGGAACAAAACCGCGCCGACCTGCAACGCGCATGGCAGGAAACCAGCCACGCCATCCAACGCCTGCGCGACAACCCCGCCTGCGCCGACAGCGAGTTTGCCCTGATTGGCGACAACGAACGCAGCGCATTGTTTGCCGACGTGAAGTTTGACGTGAACGAAGACATCGCCGCGCCCTTCGTCAACAGCGGCGCGAAACCCAAAATCGCCATCTTGCGCGAACAGGGCGTGAACGGGCAAATCGAAATGGCCGCCGCCTTCACCCGCGCCGGATTCGATGCCTACGACGTGCATATGTCCGACCTGATGGCAGGCCGCGTCCACCTTGCCGACTTCAAAATGCTGACAGCATGCGGCGGCTTCAGCTACGGCGACGTACTCGGCGCGGGCGAAGGTTGGGCGAAATCCATCCTGTTCCACCCCGCCTTGCGCGACCAGTTCGCCGCCTTCTTCGCCGACCCGGACACGCTGACATTGGGCGTGTGCAACGGCTGTCAAATGGTCAGCAACCTCGCCGAAATCATCCCCGGCACGGCAGGCTGGCCGAAGTTCAAACGCAACCTGAGCGAACAGTTCGAAGCGCGCCTGAGCATGGTTCACGTCCCCAAATCAGCCTCCCTGATCCTGAACGAAATGCAGGGCTCCAGCCTGCCCGTCGTCGTCAGCCACGGCGAAGGCCGCGCCGACTTCGCGCTTCACGGCGGCAAAATTTCAGACGGTCTCGGCATCGCGCTGCAATACGTCGACGGACAAAACCAGGTTACCCAAACCTACCCGCTCAACCCCAACGGCTCGCCGCAAGGCATCGCCGGCGTTACCAACGCCGACGGCCGCGTTACCATCATGATGCCCCACCCCGAACGTGTGTACCGCGCCGCACAAATGAGCTGGAAACCGGAAGACTGGACGGAACTGTCCGGCTGGTACCGCCTCTTCGCCGGAGCAAGGAAGGCTTTGGGTTAACCGGCAGGCTGATTTGATTCGGCTTTAAAGAAAAGATCGTCTGAAAACGATTTAGTGGATTCTGCTATACCTATTTTCAGACGACCTTTATATGTTCTTTTGCGTATAAGACCGAACCGACCGCCGTCATTCCCGCGCAGGCGGGAATCCAGACCCCTGCATTTCAGAAATACTTCAAGATTACTGTAAATCCAAACTTCTGGATTCCCGCCTGCGCAAGAATGACGGTCATAGGAAAATCAATGCATTACCCAAAATAATTAAATTAGAAAACTTAACTTTGGTAGGAAGACTTAAATGGCAAAAACAAAATATTCCGCACGGATCAATGGAGAACATATTGATGGGACAATAGAAATTATAAAAAGAATCGTCTTACATCTGCATGATATGGGCAAAACACAATTTAAGGTAAAAGATGTAGATGAACAGATTGAAGAACTAAAAAACCAATGGCAGATTACTCCTGACTATAATGATGATACACGTGCTTCTTTGTATGTACTTAGTGTTAATTCAAACTCAAGGAAGCATTATCACGAATCAATGCACCAAGACTTTTTATGGTGGAAAAAAGGAGGAATATTTGAATTATACAAACCAACAAATTTTCAAATAAACTCAACCCAATCTTTGGAACAAGATCTCGGTAAACTCAAAGAACAATTAGCATCTGAAATTGAACCAGAAAAACGAACCGAAATCGAAACCTTAATAAAAGCCCGTCAAGGGCAAGGCAGATTCCGGCAAAAACTACTCGAACTGTATCCGAGCTGTCCACTGACAGATCTAGATGTTCGGTCTTTACTTATTGCCAGCCATATCAAACCTTGGAGCAAGTGCAATAATGAAGAGAGGTTAGATCCCTTCAATGGTCTGATGCTCGCCCCCAATATCGACGCATTATTCGATAGCGGTCTGATTACGTTTGAGACCGACGGTACGATAAAAATCAGTCCGAAAATCGATCTGGAAAATCAAAAGCGGCTTGGAATTTCTCCCGATATGAAATTAAAAATTCGACCGAAAAGCGAAAAATATTTCGAGTATCACCGCAACCATGTTTTCCAAAAAGAAGAATAGAAAGTGTTGAACAATCCGTTGACTTAAGGTCGTCTGAAAACGATTTAGCGAACCCCGCTATACCTGTTTTCAGACGACCTTTTTGCGTCCTTTTGCGTACAAATACTAACCAATTACCGTCATTCCCGCGCAGGCGGGAATCCAGACCTCTATATTTCAGAAATATTTAAAGATTACTGTAAATCCAAACTTCTAGATTCCCGCCTGCGCGGGAATGACGGCGGCGAAGTGTTTTTGGATTCCCACTATCGGCATTCTATCGGCGTATTCTGCAAGCAGAAGCATCATTCCGTATAATCCCCCTTAGCTCCCCATCAACTATAATCGGCACATTCAGACGGCCTCTCACGACACTATGACCCGACAAGCCTTTATCCTCAGTGATTGCGAATTTTCCGAATGCGGCGAAAAGCCTTATGCGCTGTTGACGGCGAATCCGACCAAGGAACACCACTATATCGCCCAAACCGAGCAGCGGCAGCACGCGCATAATCCGCAGGTCAGCCCGCAGAATCAGAATGTTTACAAGCTGCCTTTGTCCATGTTCCGCGAACCGGCTGCCGCCCGACGCTCCCGCTCCGGCGACAAGGTTCGCGGCGGGAACGAAAATCGCGGTGCGGCGGCGAGTGTCAACATCATCGGCAATCTGGCGGCAAAAAACCTTTACACGCTGACTTTCGTCGAAAACACCGCCAACCAGTACAATTTGGAAAGCTGGTTCAACCGCCACGAAAGCGGTTACGAAGAAGCCTGCAACCATCTGCGCACATTGCCCGAATGCCGTCTGAAAACGGGCGAACCCGATACGGTCAAAGTTCCCGAAGCATTGTGGCGGATATTGCGGCTGAAATTCCTCGGCATCCTGCGCAATCCGCACAACCATAAAAACCTGTTTGCCCACCGCCTGCATGAGGCCGTTCGGGCGCGGCTGCCGGAGGTCGGGTTTGAGTTTGTGCGCCTGATCAGCAAGCGCGATCCCAGCCGCATCGAAGCCATCATGCAAAACTACCGTTTTTCGTTTCTCGGCTATGTCGATTGGCTGGCGGGGCTTTACGGTATGTTGAGCGAAGGCGTGGCGCAGCCGTCGCTGTTTGAGCGGCTGTTTTGCACCATATTCGCCGAACCCGATGCGGTGAAAATTGAGCTGTTCCGCTATGCCGAAAACGAGGGGCTGTGCCTGTTCGGCGACAGCAGTTTCTGCCTTCAGGCTTCGCCGAAACTCATCAGCGTCGGCGTGAATATTTCGCACGATATGTTTGCCGTCGTCCACCTGCAAACCGACCGCTGGCTTGCGTTTAAAAACACTTTCCACCACGACGCGCCGAAATTGGAAGGCAGGGTAAGGATTATCGACGGCGACCAAACCCAGCGGCTGATGTTCAACCGGCTGACCATCAGTCAGGCGCATGAAGCCGTGTTCGGCAGAAGTCCGAATGCCGAAGATTATTTAGAGGCCGTCTGAAACCCCCAAACAAGAAGAGACCTTATGAACATCACTCCAATCCATGCCTTAAACGACAACTATATCTGGATGATACAAGACGGCAACCACGCCGCCTGCGTCGATCCGTCCGATGCCACGCCCGTTTTGAAATTCCTTGTCCGCAACCGCCTGATGCTGGCGCAAACGTGGATTACCCATCCGCATCACGACCATATCGGCGGCGTGAAAGCCCTTAAAAACAGCTTTATGGAATCGCTTGTGTACGGCGAGGCAGACATCGAAGCGGCAACGCATACGGTTAAGGCGGGCACGCAGTTTCCTTTCGGAGACGGTCTGGTTACGGTGTGGGCGACACCCGGCCATACCGGCCGCCACGTCAGCTATCTTTTGGAAAATTCAGACGGCCTGCACGTTTTCTGCGGCGACACTTTGTTTTCCGCCGGCTGCGGCAGGGTGTTCACGGGGACGATAGAAGAGTTGTACGACAGTTTCCAAAGATTCAATCAGTTGCCCGAAGAAACGCTGTTTTATCCCGCACACGAGTACACCGCCGCCAACCTGCGTTTCGCCGGATTCATCGAACCGGAAAATCCCGATATTCAGGCCGCTTTACGCGCGGCGGAGCATACGCCGACCCTGCCCGTTACCCTCGCGCACGAACGCAGAATCAATCCGTTTCTGCGGGTTGATTTCCGCCAAGTCCGCGAACGGGCGGAAGAACTGGCGGGGCGGGGTCTGAACAGCGGTTTGGAAGTGTTCGCCGCGCTGCGGGAATTGAAAAACCGTTTTTAGGCCGTCTGAAAACAGGGCGGGCAGGAACGGCGCAAATCAGGCATCATTGCCAAAGAGGCCGTCTGAAAATATTTTCAGACGGCCTCTTTGGCCGATATATAGCGTGGAATCGCTCAAAAATAAAACCATGCAAGGCATGGCGGCAATGGGATTTCAGACGGCCTCTATGCCGCAACGGCAATCTTGTCTCTTTTCCCGTTTGGCGGGGGAAGGTTAGGGTGGGGTAGCTTTGGGGGCTTGCAGAAAACCAAATTCATAGGGGCCGTAGGGCCGCGCTTTCCTGCCGGTCAGGAGAGGGGGATTACTGAATATGGCCGTTACTGTTTTTTAGATATTTCAATATATTAAACCCGTTTCGCTTTTTTCTTTTCCTCTTCCGCTGCTTTCAAGTCCACCAGCCGCGTTCCGGCCAAAAAATCATACAGAAACTGCCGGTCGGGATTGAAAAACGCAAACCCCCACGGCAGTATCAGCCAGATTAAGGCCGCGCCGAATGCGCCTTTGGGCGGAATTTGGCCCCAATAGCGCAGCCCGCTGTAAGCCAGAAGCGGGACGAACACGATGAAGACGCAGGCCCAGATGAAACGCAGGCGGAGCTGGTGCAGCGGCGGCCGCACGCCTTGCCGGTTGCAGAGGCCGATTTTCCAGACTTGCATCGGCAGGGTCCGGCCTTTTTTGTGCCAGTTGATTTTGAAGTAATACCACCAGCAGGCCAGCATCAGCAGGCATACCGTCAGCGAAGCGAGCCGATGGGAAACGGGATTGAGGCGGATGGCGGCGATACCCGCCGCAATGGCGGCGGCCGCGGTTACGGAGCCGACCAGCAGCAATTCGTACATCAGGGCGGCAAGGCGGCGCTTGACGGGGGCGGGGGGGAGTGTGGTCATGGCGGATCTTTTAAAACGGAAAACAGGCCGTCTGAACGGGCGGAAACATTCGGGCTGCGCGACGGCGCCGTTTCAGACGGCCTCGGGCGGTTGCGGGAAGCGGATGGATTAAAACAGGTTGAGCGGGCTGGCGCGCAATTCGTTCAGACACAAATCCGCCGTTACCGCGCCGGATTGCACCGCCGCTTCCAGCGTACACGGATAGCGCGGGTGCAGGTAGTCGCCGGCGGGATAGATGTTGCGGTGGTGCAGCCAGGCGAAATCCGGCAGGGTGCGGCCGGCCAGGGAGGCGGCGGTAGCGCGTTTTTCGGTGATGATGCGTCCGGCAACGGGGTCGCCGATGTCGGGACAGACGCGCAGTACGTCGGCATGGATTTTTTCCGCAAACTCGCTGTTTTTCAAATGAAGGCGGTCGGACACGCTAACGACGGCGGCGATTTCGTTGGCGGGCAGCCCCAGCGCGCCGCGGTTGACCAGCCATTGCGCCGTGCCGTCGGCAAGCCCCGTCAGCACGGCGGGCAGTTTGACGTCCTTGGCGTAACGCAGGTACACGGTGGTTACGGAGTGATAGCGGAGGTGGTCGTAGGCCGTCTGAATATACTCCGGCGTGGACGAGGGCAGCAGCATGGCGGTGTGGTAGGGGGCGGTGGCCAGAATGGCGGCGTCGAAGGCTTCGCTGTTGACGTCGACCCGTCCGTCGGGCAGATTGCCCAGCGGCGGAACGCGCGTTTCGAGGCGCACGGACGCACCGTGTTTCCTCAGGTAATCCAGCGCGGGTGCGGCGACGATGCCGCCCAAATCGCGTTTCGGCAGCAGGTAGTCGCTGCCTGTTTTGTCCGCCCATATGCCGTCGTGCAGCACGTTGCAGAGCGTGTTGAGGCCGGCGTCTTCCAGCGGTGTGTTGAGCGCGCTCCATACCAGCGGCTGCCAGAACTCGGCCAGCAGCTTGCGCGAAGTGCGTCGGTCGCGCAGCCATTTGGCAACGGGGACGTCGGGGCGTTTGCGCATGTGGTGCCGTTGCAGCGCGGCCATGTCGCGCAGCAGTTGGATTTTGTGGGCGAGCAGGATGTTGTCGGCCCGGAGTATGCCTGCGGCGATGTGCCACGGCGAAGGCAGGGAGGCCGTCTGAAACTGCAAACCTTCATGAATGTGCCATTGCAGCGGGCGGCGCACGAGGGCCTCTTCCGCCCGGACGCCGATGCGTTCCATCAGGGTCAGCACGCCGCGGTACGCGCCTATCATGATGTGTTGGCCGTTGTCGAGGAAGCTGAAGCTGTCGTTGCTGTTTTCGAGCGAGCGGGCGCGCCCTCCGGCCTGTTTTCCTGCTTCGAACAGGGTTACGTCGGCGCGGCCGACAAGTTGCACGGCGGCGGAAAGCCCCGCCCAGCCTGCGCCGATGACGGCGATTTTCGGTCGTTGGGTGTCATTCATGGTCTGAATCCGAATAACCAGGTTTTCAAGGCAATGCGCTTTTTGCGCGGCGAGGGGATGGCAATTTTGTAGGTCAGCACGTTTTCTGCGCCGTCACGCTCGATTTCGTTGAGCAGCGCATAGTAAATCGCCGCCATAATCAGGCCGACCTTTTGGGATTTCTTATCGGCGGCGGGCAGCAGCGATACGGCCTGGCGGTAGGTTTCGCGGGCGCGGCCGATTTGAAACGCCATCAGCGCGGCAAATTCGGGCGTGGGTGCGGAGCGCATGACGACGGACGCGGGTACGCCGAAACGCTGCATGTCTTCCACCGGCAGGTAAATCCGGCCTTTGCGCGCGTCTTCGCCCACGTCGCGGATGATGTTGGTCAGTTGCAGCGCCAGCCCCATTTTGTCGGCATATTCCAGCGTCTGCGGCTGCGTAAAGCCCAAAATCCGCGCAATCAGGCAGCCGACCACGCCGGCGGCGCGGCGGCAGTAGAGCTTCAAATCGTCGAAACTGTTGTAGCGCGCCTGCTCCAAGTCCATCTGCATCCCGTCGATTAATTCGCTGAATTCCCCGTGCGGCAGCGCGAAGCTGCGCAATACGGTTTTCAATGCCTGATTGACAGGATGTTCTGGCATTTGTTCCGTAAATGCTTTGGCCAAATCGGCGCGCCACCAGTTGAGCGCAGCCTGCGCCACGGCGGAATTGGAACTGTCGTCGGCCACATCGTCCAGTTCGCGGCAGAAAGCGTACAGCACGGTCATCGCCTCCCGCTGCGCCTGCGGCAGGAAACGGAATCCCGAAAGGAAACTGGATTTGCTTTCCGCCGCTTTCAGGCGGCAATATTCGAGCGGTTGCACGGCGTGTCCTGGGTTGGGTTGCAAAAGCGGGGGATTTTATAGCGAATCGGGGCGGGCAACAAATTTTCAGACGGCCTCATGCGCCCGCCACGGTCATTTCGGCAATCAGTATCGAACCGATTTTATTGGGCGAGCGGCGCAGGGCGTCGTCGGCGATGCCCGCGATGTTGAGGTACATGTCCTGCAGGCGGCCGGCGATGGTGATTTCGTGGACGGAATGGGCAATGACGCCGTTTTCTACCCAGAATCCCGCCGCACCGCGCGAGTAGTCGCCGGTGATGGTGTTGACGCCCTGTCCCATCAATTCTGTAACCAGCAGGCCCGTGCCCATTTCTTTGAGCAGGTCGGCTTGGGCGGCATGGGTGGGGGCCAGATAGAGGTTGTGCGGGCCGCCCGCGTTGCCGGTGGTTTGCATACCGAGCTTCCTCGCGCTGTAACTGCTGAGGAAGTAGCCTTCGACAATGCCGTTTTTGATGACGAAACGCGGATGCGTGGCGACGCCTTCCGAGTCGAACCAGCAGCTGCCGAAAGCGCGCGGAATATGCGGCTCTTCGCGCAGGTTGACGAAATCGGGCAGGATTTTCTTGCCGATGCTGTCCATCAGGAAACTGCTTTGGCGGTAGAGCGCGCCGCCGCTGAGCGCGCCCGCCAGATGGCCGATCAAGCCGCCCGACATCGTCGTGTCGAACAAGACGGGATAGGTGCCGGTCGGAATACTGCGGCTGTCGAGGCGGCGCACGGTGCGCAGGGCGGCGGTGCGGCCGATTTGTTCGGGGGTTTCCAAATCTTGATGGCAGCAGGCAGAATCGTACCAGTAGTCGCGTTCCATGCCTTGTTCGTCGGCGGCGACCACGCTGCACGAAATGCCGTGGCGCGTACCTTGCTGGTGCGCCATAAAGCCGTGGGAATTGCCGTAGACGTATTGGTAATGTCCGGTCTGGACATCCGCCCCTTCGGAGTTTTCGATACGTTCGTCCGAATCCAGCGCCGCCTGTTCGCATTGCTTTGCCAAAGCCGCCGCCTCTTCCGCACTCAAATCCCATTCGTGATAACGGTCGAGGTCAATCGGTTTGTCCGCCATCAGATCCGCGTCGGCCAAGCCGGCGCAGTCGTCTTCGGCGGTATAGCGCGCGATGTCGATGGCCGCCCTGACCGTATCGACCAGCGCCTTGTCTGAAAAGTCGGCGGTGCTGGCGCGGCCCTTGCGACGGCCGGCATAGACGGTGATGTCCAGCGATTTGTCCTGCTGGAACTCGATTTGTTCGATTTCGCCCAAGCGCACACTCACGCTTTGGCCGAGCGATTCGCTGAAATCGGCTTCCGCCGCCGTTGCGCCGTACTTCTTGGCAAGTGCGAGCGTGCGGCTGCATAAATCGGTCAGTTCGTCGGGGGTATGGTTGAACAGCATAACGGCATTTCCAAAGTATTTTCCGCATTTTAACCGTTTTCAGACGGCCTCGGCAAAAATGTATTCCGCGCGGCAGCGGCGGGCGTCTCATGCTAGAATACGCGGATTGAAAATGACAGAGCACCCGCAAGCCATGTTTGAACAGGAAGAAGAATGGGTCAGCAGGACCCGTATGAAAAAGCAGATGAACGATTTGCAGGACTTGGGCATGGAGCTGACCAAGTTCTCTCCCGACACCCTGAAGAAGATCGGTTTGGACGAAGAGCTGCTCGAAGCGGTGCTGGCCTATAAGAAAATCACTTCCAACGGCGCGCTCAAACGCCAAGGCCAGTTTATCGGCCGCCTGATGCGCGACACCGACCCCGCGCCGATTGAAGCGTTCCTCGCCAAACTGCGCGGCGACAATGCGGCGCACAACGCCTTTCTGCAACGCATCGAGCAGGCGCGCGACCGCCTGCTGGCGGACGACGGCGCGGTTACGCAATTCATGGCGGACTTCCCCCATGCCGACGCAGGCAAACTGCGCACCTTAATCCGCAACACGAAAAAAGAGCAGGAACAAAACAAACCGCCGAAAAACTTCCGCGCCCTGTTTCAAGAAATCAAGGCCGTGATGGAAGCGGGTGAAGGTTCGGAAGCCGAATAAGCTTTCTGCTTTCAGACGGCCTCTCTTTTGCAGACTGCCAAAATACTAGGAAAAAATATGCGATTTCGTCACACGATGGTTGCGCTGCTGATTGGCACGCTGACACTCAACGGTTGTACTGCCATGCTTTGGGGGATGAACGATCCGTTTCACAAAACCTATGCTGAGAAAACTGTTGCCAAAGATCAGATCCACGCATTCGGCGTGGTAGCCAAGGACAACATGCAATTGGAAAAAGGCAGCCTGGTCATGATGGGCGGCAAATATTGGTTTGTTGTCAATTCTAAAGATTCTGCCGAGTTGAAGGCTATTTTGGATGTCAAGTTGGACAAGCAGTTTCAAATGGTTCAGCACAACCCGAGCTATGCCTACGAAGCTTTGCCGGTTGAGTTGGAATCGCCTGAAAAGCAGACATTCAGTTCGAAATTCTGTCTGCGTTATGACACGAACAAGGCTGCCGATATTGCCAAACTGGAAAAGTTAGCATTCAAATCCGTCGAACTCGATGAAAAAACAGTGTACACACGTTGCGTGTCTGCCAAAGGCAATTATTACGCCACGCCTAACAATGTTGCCGAGGATTACCGCTTTGAAAAAAGCGTTCCTGTCAGAATCTATTACAAGGAAACCAAAACAAAGACTGATGGGTGGAAGCTGACAAACAATATTCTGCAAACGCCGTTTACACTGGCATTGGATGCTGTCGGCGCAGTGTTGGTCTTACCGCTTACCGCGCTTGGCAAGGTAGCGGATACTGTCCGCAAATAATCTTAAGGCCGTCTGAAAACAGCATGACTGTTTTCAGACGGCCTTCCCGCCTTAAAATACACGTTTCAAACATACCAATCCCATTTCTCCGTACCCGCACACCATGCCCGTCAAAATCCAAACCCGCCCTATCAACCAAAACGTCCTCGATGATTTGCTCACCGCCGGCGCCGACCCTTTAATCGCCCGCCTGTGCGCCTCGCGCGACGTGCAGAGTCCTGCCGAATTGGACGACAAACTCGCCGGCCTTCTGCCTTATCAATCGCTGACGAATTGCGAAGCCGCCGCCCGCCGTCTGGCGGATGCCATCGAGCGCAAGGAAAAAATCCTGATTGTCGCCGACTACGATGCCGACGGCGCGACGGCGTGTTCCGTCGGCATGAGCGGTTTGGCGGCGATGGGCGCGGCGGTGGATTTCCTCGTACCCAACCGTTTCGAACACGGCTACGGCTTGACGCCCGAGCTTGCCGAAATCGCCGCCGCGCAAGGCGTGGATTTGCTGATTACGGTCGACAACGGCATCGCCAGCATTGCAGGCGTGGCGCGGGCGCAGGAATTGGGTTTGGACGTGATCGTTACCGACCACCACCTGCCCGCCGAAACCGTACCCGACTGCATCATCGTCAATCCGAACCAAAAAGGCTGCGGCTTCCCAAGTAAAAGTCTGGCGGGCGTGGGCGTGATTTTTTATGTATTGATGGCGTTGCGTGCCGAATTGCGCCGCCGCGATTATTTTTCAGGCGACCTTAAAGAGCCGAATCTGGGCGAACTTCTGGATTTGGTCGCACTCGGCACCGTCGCCGATGTCGTTCCCCTTGACCACAACAACCGTATCCTCGTGTCGCAAGGTTTGAAACGGATGCGCTCCGGCAAGATGCGTCCCGGCATCCGCGCCTTATTTGAAGTGGCGCGGCGCGACTGGCGCAAAGCTCAGCCTTTCGACATGGGTTTCGCACTGGGTCCGCGCATCAACGCCGCCGGACGGCTCGACGATATGTCGGTCGGCATTGCCTGCCTGTTGGCGCGCGACGACGCGGAAGCGCAGGCATTGGCGGCGCAGTTGAACGACCTCAATATCGAACGCCGCGAAATCGAGCAGTCCATGCTGCAAGACGCGCTGAACGCCTTTCCTGAAACCCTGCCTTCAGGTCAGACGACTCTGGTCGCCTACCGCGACGACTTTCATCAAGGCGTGGTCGGCATCGTCGCCAGCCGCCTCAAAGACCGCTTCTATCGTCCAACTATCGTTTTCGCCCCGGCTGACAACGGCGAAGTGCGCGGTTCGGGGCGTTCCATTCCCAACCTGCACCTGCGCGACGCTTTGGATTTGGTGTCCAAACGCCATCCCGATTTGATTTTGAAATTCGGCGGACACGCGATGGCGGCGGGCTTGAGCATACTCGAACACAACATTCCCGCGTTTCAGACGGCCTTTGAAGAAGCCGTGCGCGAAATGGTTTGCGAAGACGACTTGTCGCAAACCTTCATCACCGACGGCAGCCTGAAAGCCTGCGACATCACGCTGGAACAGGCGCAAAACCTCGCCCGCCATGTTTGGGGACAAGGCTTCGCGCCGCCGAGCTTTACCGACGAATTTCACGTCATCCGCCAGCAACCCTTGGGCGCGGAGGGCAAACATAAAAAAGTCTGGCTGCAAAAAGACGGCTACGAATTTGAAGCCATGTTTTGGCGGTGCAGCGAAGACATCCCCGAATACATCCGCACGGTTTACCGCCCCGTGGCAAACGAATGGCGCAATCAGATGGAATTGCAGCTTTATATCGATTATTGGGAAGCGGCGTAAACGGCAAAAGGCCGTCTGAAAAAACAAATCCCTTATTCCTTTCCCCGTCCGCCGCTGCAATCGGCAACTGCTGCCACGTCGGACAGAAATCGCCTGATGTTCAGGGCCTCTCCGTGCTGGTGGGCTGTATTACGCGCATTGCAGAAAATGCCGGGCATTGCGCTGACGCCGTTAGGGATTCATTTTTTGGTCAGGAAGTAGGCAAACTGTATGCTAAAGGCCGTCTGAAACATTTTCAGACGGCCTTTTATACAAGAAACGTAAACCCCATTGTCCTGTTTTGCAGGATTTTGTACCAAGTACCGCCTTTCTTTAAGACGAAAGTACGGGAGGTAACGGCGGATAACAAACGGGCGGCAGTTTTAGTGAAGATTGTCTGCGTGTTGACACATGTTTACGCGTGTGCGGCTAAGATAACGGCCAGCAACCGGACGAGGTTGCGTGTATCTGTTTTGAAACTTAAGAAAGAGAGTTCGAAATGAAAAAACTGATTGCTGCCGCCCTGTTGCTGGCGACTTCTGCCACATTGATGGCAGCTCCCCGGCTCAATGACACGATGCGCGAGAAACAATACCGCCACGACGAGGCGCTGCGTGAAAAACAAGACCGGTATGATGAGGCGCTGCGCCGCAAAAGCGAGCAATACAGGGGAGACGACCCCCGCCGCTACGATGACATGTTGGATGAAAAAAGCGACCGCTACTATGACGCTTTGAAAGAACGCCAGCGCAAATACGATGAAGCGCTGGAAAGAAAGCAGCGCGAATATAACGAAGCCCGCGATCGCCGTATCGATGAAGCCCGTCGGGCGCGCGAACGCCGCATCGACGATGCCCGCCGCCGTTCGGACGAGCGCCGTTACCGCAGGTTTTAAAAAACGGTTCGGGTAAACCGGATGACGGCGGAACGTACGTTCCGTTTGGCCGAGGCCGTCTGAAAATCGTTTTCAGACGGCCTCATTGCTGCAAAAAACGTTTAAAACCGCCGTTTCAATTTGCACGCCTGCAAAATATGTACGGCCAGTTCTTCCACCGATTTGTCGGTCGTGTTGGTAAACGGGATGCCGTGGCGCTTGAACATGCTTTGCGCATCGGAGATTTCGCTGCGGCAGGTGTCGATTTTGGAATAAGTCGAGTTGGGGCGGCGTTCCTGACGGATGGCCTGGAGGCGTTCGGGCTGGATGGTGAGGCCGAACAGCTTTTCTTTGTAGGGTTTGACCATGCGCGGCAGGTCGGCCGACTCCAAATCGTCGGGAATCAGTGGGTAGTTGGCGGCGCGGATGCCGTATTGCAGCGCAAGGTAGAGGCAGGTCGGCGTTTTGCCCGAACGCGATACGCCCATCAGGATGACGTCGGCCTCTTTCAGGTTTTTGTCGCTGACGCCGTCGTCATGGTTGAGCGAAAAATTGACCGCCTCCATACGCGCGTCGTAACGCTGGGTGTTGCCGATGCCGTGGTGGCCGTGGTGGGCTGTGGTGGCTTCGACATCCAACTCTTTTTCCAACTCGCCGAGAAAAGTATCGAAGAAGTTGATTTGAAAAGCATTCGCTTCCTTGATGATTTGGCGGATTTCGTTGTTGACCACGCTGACGAAGGCAATCGGCCGCCGCCCCTGCGATTCGGCGGCCCGATTGACGATGTCGACGACCGAACGGGCTTTTTCGGCGGTGTCGATAAAGGGGTAGGTAGCCCGCTTGAATTCGATGTTGCTGAACTGGTTGAGCAAGGCTTCGCCGATGTTTTCAGCGGTCAGGCCGGTACGGTCGGAAATATAAAAGATATTGCGTGTGACGGTCATGGGGTGTTTTCCTTAGTGTTCAGGACGGTTTCGAATCATCATAGCAAGAGAACCGCAGGGAATAAAGCGGGAAAGCTTTGATTACAGGTGGTTACAATTGAAGTTGAATGAAATAAAAATACCAATTTTATATGGTGAATCATAAAATAATTGGTATTTAATGCTAATATTTTGTGTTAATATTAGGGCGGAAAAATCATTAACCTATTGCAAAACCCCTGTTTTACAAGATGATAACATACGGAGCATATGTTCCCGCCGGTTGGATTTCATTCTGCTACATGGTCGGAAGCGGCAATTTTTCAGACACCTGCAATGTTTGTCAAGGGATAAAGTACATGACAGGGGCGGATTGAATGCCTTAAAATACCCGAGCGGACTCATTTCTTTTTTAACATTTTGAATTGGACACAACAAATGGCTGACAACTACGTTATTTGGTTTGAAAACCTGCGCATGACCGATGTGGAGAGTGTGGGCGGTAAAAACGCCTCTTTGGGCGAGATGATCAGTCAGTTGACTGAAAAGGGCGTGCGCGTTCCCGGCGGTTTTGCGACCACAGCCGAAGCCTACCGCGCTTTTTTGGCGCACGAAGGTTTGAGCGAACGCATTTCGGCCGCGTTGGCCGAGTTGGACATTGAAGATGTTGCCGAGTTGGCGCGTGTGGGCAAGGAAATCCGCCAATGGATTTTGAACACGCCGTTTCCGGAACAACTGAACGCCGAAATCGAAGAGGCGTGGAATAAAATGGTGGCCGATGCAGGCGCGGACATTTCCGTGGCGGTGCGTTCGTCTGCCACCGCAGAAGACCTGCCCGACGCATCGTTTGCAGGCCAACAGGAAACTTTCCTGAATATCAACGGCTTGGATAATGTAAAAGAAGCCATGCACCATGTGTTTGCCTCCCTGTACAACGACCGCGCCATTTCTTACCGCGTCCATAAAGGCTTTGCGCACGACGTGGTGGCGTTGTCGGCAGGCGTGCAGCGTATGGTCCGTTCCGACAGCGGCGCATCCGGCGTGATGTTCACCCTCGATACCGAATCCGGTTACGACCAAGTCGTTTTCGTTACTTCTTCCTACGGCTTGGGCGAAAACGTCGTTCAAGGTGCGGTTAACCCCGACGAATTCTATGTGTTCAAACCCACTCTGAAAGCGGGCAAACCCGCGATTCTGCGCAAAACTATGGGTTCGAAACAAATTAAAATGATTTTCACCGACAAAGCCGAAGCCGGTAAATCCGTGATGAACGTCGATGTGCCCGAAGAAGACCGCAACCGCTTCTCCATCTCCGACGAAGAAATCACCGAGCTGGCACACTACGCGCTGACGATTGAAAAACACTACGGCCGCCCGATGGACATCGAATGGGGGCGCGACGGCATCGACGGCAAACTCTATATCCTGCAAGCCCGTCCCGAAACCGTGAAATCTCAGGAAGACGGCAGCCGCAGCCTGCGCCGCTACGCCATCAATGGTGAGAAAAACGTGTTGTGCCAAGGGCGCGCCATCGGCCAGCGGGTGGGACAAGGCAGAATACGTTTGGTAAAAGATGCATCGCAAATGAATACCGTCGAAGCCGGCGACGTACTCGTAACCGATATGACCGACCCGGATTGGGAGCCGGTGATGAAACGTGCTTCCGCCATCGTTACCAACCGCGGCGGGCGCACCTGCCATGCCGCCATTATCGCGCGCGAACTGGGCATCCCCGCCGTCGTCGGCTGCGGCGATGCGACCGGTCTGCTTTCAGACGGCCAAGACGTAACCGTATCCTGCGCCGAAGGCGATACCGGCTTGATTTACGCCGGATTGCTGGATGTGCAGATTACCGATGTCGCTTTGGACAATATGCCCAAAGCACCCGTCAAAGTCATGATGAACGTCGGCAACCCCGAACTGGCATTCAGCTTCTCCGGCCTGCCCAGCGAAGGTATCGGCTTGGCGCGCATGGAGTTCATCATTAACCGCCAAATCGGTATCCACCCGAAAGCCCTGTTGGAATTTGACGGCTTGGACGACGAATTGAAGGCCGAAATCACCCGCCGCATCGCAGGTTATGCCTCTCCGGTCGATTTCTATGTCGATAAAATTGCCGAAGGCGTGGCGACGCTGGCTGCATCGGTTTATCCGCGCAAAACCATCGTGCGCCTGTCCGATTTCAAATCCAACGAATATGCCAACCTGGTCGGCGGCAACCTCTATGAACCGCACGAAGAAAACCCGATGCTGGGCTTCCGCGGTGCGGCGCGTTACGTTGCCGACAGCTTTAAAGACTGCTTCGCGCTCGAATGCAAGGCCCTTAAACGCGTCCGTGACGAAATGGGACTGACCAACGTCGAAATCATGATTCCGTTCGTCCGCACTTTGGGCGAAGCCGAAGCGGTGGTTAAGGCATTGAAGGAAAACGGTTTGGAACGCGGCAAAAACGGCCTGCGCCTGATTATGATGTGCGAACTGCCGAGCAACGCGGTATTGGCGGAACAATTCCTGCAATACTTCGACGGCTTCTCCATCGGTTCCAACGACATGACCCAACTGACCCTCGGCCTCGACCGCGACAGCGGCTTGGTGTCCGAATCGTTCGACGAGCGCAATCCCGCCGTCAAAGTGATGCTGCACCTGGCTATCTCCGCCTGCCGCAAGCAAAACAAATACGTCGGCATCTGCGGCCAAGGTCCGTCGGATCATCCCGACTTTGCCAAATGGCTGGTGGAAGAAGGTATCGAAAGCGTATCTCTGAACCCGGATACCGTTATCGAAACTTGGCTGTATCTGGCTGAGGAATTGGGTAAATAAACAGAGGCCGTCTGAAAAATATAAAACGGCAAACCGCTCTGCCAGAGGAGGCAGGGCGGTTTTACATTTGCCGGAAAATCAGTTTCAGACGGCCTGTTCCATGAAATTCCCTTAAAATTGGTTTACAATGACGCCATTTATGAATCCCGTCGAGAGAACAAAATGTTAGACATCCAACAGCTCCGCAGCCACACCGCAGCCGTCGCCGAACGTTTGGCGCAGCGCGGTTACGAGTTTGATACCGCACGTTTCAATGCCTTGGAAGAGCAGCGCAAAGCCGTCCAAGTGAAAACCGAAGAACTGCAAGCCTCGCGCAACAGCATTTCCAAACAAATCGGCGCATTGAAAGGACAGGGCAAACACGAAGAGGCGCAGGCAGCCATGGATCAAGTCGCCCAGATCAAAACCGATTTGGAGCAGGCCGCCGCCGATTTGGATACCGTTCAGAAAGAATTGGACGCATGGTTGTTGAGCATTCCCAACCTGCCGCACGAAAGCGTGCCTGTCGGTAAAGACGAAACCGAAAACGTCGAAGTCCGCAAAGTCGGCACGCCGCGCGAATTTGACTTTGAAATCAAAGACCATGTCGATTTGGGCGAACCTTTGGGTTTGGATTTCGAAGGCGGCGCGAAACTGTCCGGCGCGCGCTTTACCGTCATGAAAGGTCAAATCGCCCGCCTGCACCGTGCGCTGGCGCAATTCATGCTCGATACGCACACGCTGAAACACGGCTACACCGAGCATTACACGCCCTACATCGTGGACGACACTACCCTGCAAGGCACAGGCCAACTGCCTAAATTTGCAGAAGATTTGTTCCATGTTACCCGCGGCGGCGACGAGAGCAAAAAAACACAATATCTGATTCCGACCGCCGAAGTGACGCTGACCAACACCGTTGCCGACAGCATTTTGGCGGAAGGCGATTTGCCGCTGAAACTGACCGCCCATTCCCCATGTTTCCGCTCCGAAGCGGGCGCATACGGTAAAGACGTGCGCGGTCTGATTCGCCAACACCAATTCGACAAAGTGGAAATGGTGCAAATCGTTCATCCCGAAAAATCATACGAAGCGCTGGAAGAAATGGTCGGTCATGCCGAAAACATCCTGAAGGCTTTGGAACTGCCCTATCGTGTGATTACTCTGTGTACCGGCGACATGGGCTTCGGCGCAACCAAAACCTATGACTTGGAAGTTTGGGTTCCCGCGCAAAACACCTACCGCGAAATCTCAAGCTGCTCCAACTGCGAAGATTTCCAAGCCCGCCGCATGAAAGCACGCTTCAAAGACGAAAATGGCAAAAACCGCTTGGTACACACTTTGAATGGCTCCGGCTTGGCAGTCGGCCGCACTTTGGTCGCGGTTTTGGAAAACCATCAAAACGCCGACGGCAGCATCAATATTCCCGCCGCTTTGCAGCCTTATATGGGCGGAGTTGCTAAACTGGAAGCGAATTAATTTTTTTTGCTAAAGAAGAGGCCGTCTGAAACGAGTTTTCAGACGGCCTCTAAAGTTATATCGGCAATCAAACCGGGTTATTTGGTTTTTTCGGCCTTTCCTGCTTTTGCTTCTTCTTTAGCGAAATATTTGGCGTAGATTTTGTCGTATTCGCCGCTTTCGCGTACTTTTTTCAGGGCATCATTCAACATTTTGACGGTTGCTTCGTCGCCTTTGCGCACCGCGATGCCGTAGTTTTCAACGGAAAAATCGGGCAGGGTGATGAAATCCAGACCTTTGGTCGGATTGTTTTTCACATAATTGGCGATAACGGCGCTGTCGCTGACCACGGAATCCAGCCCTCCGTTTTCCAGCTCTTTGATAATCAGCGGTACGGTTTCAAAGCGGGAGATTTTCGGATTGTCGCTGCCCAAGAGTTTGGAAACGGAGAAGTCGCCCGTTTGGCCGGTTACGACGCCGACTTTGGCCATGTTTTTCAGATCGTCGGAAGAAGCGACTTTTTTACCTTTCGGAACCAATACGACTTGCGTGATTTCAAAATAGGGGTCGCTGAAATCCATGGATTGTTTGCGCTCGTCAGTGATGGTTACGCCGGATATGACGATGTCGATGTCGCCGTTGCCGAGCGACGGGAACAGGCTTTCCCAAGGCTGGTGTTTGAATTCCACTTTGAAGTTGCCGGCCTTGGCCATCGCATTCATCAAATCGACGTCGAAGCCTTCCACATTGCCTTCTGATGTTTGCGATTCGAACGGCGCAAATTCGGCATTCATGCCGACGCGGTAAACTTTTTCGGGATTGGCTGCCGACGAATTTTTATTTTGCCCGCCGCAGGCACCGAGTGCCAATGCGGAACAGGCCACGGCGGCGATAATCCATTTTTTCATGTTCATGGGGATTCCTTAAGTCTTTTGTTGGTAGGGACGGTCGTTTAGTTTAGCATAAGTTTACATTAAATGCGGCGGGATTGTTATGAAATGAATATTGTCCCGTTTCTCCGGCGGATTAGCGTTCTTTTTCGCGGAAGAAGGCGTAAGTTACGTCATGGAATAAATCGATATGCGGGCTGTCTTCGTAGTTCAGTTCGTCCAAGGCGTCCTCGAAGGCCAGTTGGATGGACTCGACGGCATCTTGCGCGGTTTCGGGGGGAAGGGCGCGGATAAGCCCTTTGATAGCGGTTGCGAGGATATGGTTCTGCATACGCAAAACGTCATTGGCTTCTTCCAGATATTCGAGGCGTTGTTCGATGCTGCTCATGATAGTTCTTTCGGAATCTGTTAAAATACCGCGTTATTATATAGCAAACCGCTGGGTCGGTTTGCGCAACGGAACAACCGACAGGCACATGATAAATGGAAACGAATACCCCCAAGCAGGAACAGCCGGAAGAATCGTTTGACTGGGAAAGCCGTTTGGAAAAACTGCGTCAAACCCGTCAGATAAACGCCCCCTATACCCATGCACCGCTGATTAAAGAATCGGCGCGCGAGAAACCGGTCGAAACCGAAACGTACAAACTCGATGCCGGAACGCGCGACAAGGTATTAATGGAATATCTGGAGCAATGGCAGCGCGAACACAATGCCGAATTGGAAGAAACCGAACAGGTGGAAACCGACACCATGGTTTTGTTGCAGGAAAACTGGCTGAGTGCGCAGTCGTCGTTGCAGATGAAAGCGTCGGACAAACAAATCGACAGCACCCGTACGGTATGGCTGAACCCGAAGCATCAAAAAGTGGAGTTTGCCGCTCCCGAGCAAAGCGATCGGCCTTCTTCAGAAGGGCAGCAGGAAGGCGCGGCGGCCGAGAGCGGAGTTTCAGACGGCCTCGCGGCGGAAGAGGGGCCGCGCATCGCAGTCAACATTAACGTATTGAACCCGCAGGCAGTCAATCGCAAGGAAGTGTTCTGCCTTTCCGAAAAAGACCTGACCGAGCGGCTGATTGAACGGATGCGGCCGCATGTGGCCGATGCCGTCAACGGCATGATACGCGTCGCGGTGCAGAAACAGATGGCGCTCTTTACCTACCAGCTCCAGCAGACGCTTAACGAACAGGCGCCGCAGTTGGTGGAGGAAGTGTTGGAGTACAACATTAAAAAAGTGCTGACCGACCTGAAATACGAGATGAAATACAAACGTTGATGCGAAACGGAAACACAGCAGCGGCAAGCTGCTGTTGTTTTTTATCCGGATTGTTGTTTTATCGAAAGGTTTGATTGGAAGACAAAACATGAAAAGATGGGTGTGGATTATCGTTGCCGCGCTGGCCGTATTCGGCTACCGGCAATTTCAGCAGCATGAGGCGGGGCGGGGCCGCAGCGTTATCGAGAGGCCGTCTGAAAAGCGTTCGTCCGACGCCAAGTCAGGGCAGGGCAGCGCCGAACAGGTTTTGCGGCAGGCTTTTGAAGCCGGACGCGGCGACATTCAGATTGAGGGCCGGGGCGTAGTCGTCAAAACCCTGCCCGATGATGAAAAAGGTTCGCGCCACCAGCGGTTTATCCTGAAGCTGTCCAGCGGGCAGACGCTTTTGGTGGCGCACAATATCGACTTGGCCGACAAAATCAAAGGCTTGAAAAAAGGTGATACGGTCGGCTTTTACGGCGAATACGAATGGTCCAAGCAGGGCGGCGTTATCCATTGGACGCACCGCGATCCGGCCGGACGCCATGCCGACGGCTGGTTGAAGCATAACGGCAGGATTTACTGGTAAAAGTTGTTTTAAAACGAACAAACCCAAAGGCCGTCTGAAAAATGGTTTTTCAGACGGCCTTTGGGTTTAAAACGCCCGTTTATTTTGCTGCGGAAGCGGTGGAAGCGGCTTCGGCTTTCGCGCCGGCTGCTGTATTCTCACCCCATGCGGCAGGGTATTTGTAACCTTCGAAGCGTTTGCGTGCGTAGGTTTTAAACTCGTCGGAGTTGTAGGCTTCGGTTACGTCCTTGAGCCATTGGCTGTCTTTGTCGGCGGTTTTGACGGCAGCCCAGTTGACGTAGGCAAAGCTCGGTTCTTGGAACAGGGCTTCGGTCAGCTTCATGCCGCTGCTCATGGCGTAGTTGCCGTTAACGACGGCGAAATCGACGTCGGCGCGGCTGCGCGGCAGTTGTGCGGCTTCAAGTTCTACGATTTTGATGTTTTTCGGATTTTCGGCGATGTCGGCTTTGGAAGCGGTCAGCGGATTAACACCGTCTTTCAACTTAACCCAGCCCAATTCGTTCAACATGACCAGCGCGCGGGCGAAGTTGGACGGGTCGTTAGGCGCGGAAACACTGCTGCCGTCTTTGACTTCGTCCAGCGATTTCAGTTTGCCCGGATACAGGCCCAAAGGCGCGGTCGGTACTTGGAAGGCTTCGGTGATGTCTAATTTGTGTTCTTTTTTGAAGTCGTCCAGATAAGGTTTGTGCTGGAAAATGTTGATGTCCAGTTCGCCTTCTGCCAAAGCGAGGTTGGGGCGGACGTAGTCGGTGAATTCGACCAATTTGACGGTATAGCCTTTTTTCTCCAGCGCAGGTTGGATTTGGTCTTTGACCATATCGCCGAAGTCGCCGACGGTCGTGCCGAAGACGATTTCCTTTTTCGCCGCGCCGTTGTCGGCAGCCGGCGATGCGGCGGATGCGGCAGCGGGCGCGCTGTCTTTCTGACCGCCGCAGGCTGCCAGTACCACGGCGAGCGCGGCGGCGGAAAGGGTTTTGAAGAAGGTGTTTGTCTGCATGTTTTACTCCTGGTGAGTGTTAAGTCGATTTTTCAGACGGCCTCTGCCGTCGGGACAGGTGGAATTTTAAATCCATTTATGGGAAACGGGACGGTTTTTTATGGTGAGGTACAGGCCTTTGGCGGAGCGGTAACACAGCCAGATTAATCCCGCTTCAATCATCAGCGATGAAACGGACGTAACCAAATCCGTCGTAAGGACGAACGCGTCTTCATTGACGCCCGTTGCATCCGTTAGGATAAATGCCGCAATAATGTCTATTAAAATAAAAACGGCCATGACTGCAAGACACAGCAAAATAAAGAAGCACATATCGCCCAGCAGCATTTTGCCGTTGTGCGCTTTGATGCCCGCCGCCGAGTTTTTTAATTTGTACAGGCTGGCGAGTTGGACGATCAGCATACCGAGACTCAGGCCGAAGTACAACATGTCCGGCATCTCTTCAGGCTCGATATAGCTCCAAAGAGTACCGCCGATATTGATTAAATAATTGGCAATCAAAATTGGTCCGGCGTATTTCATTCCGTATCTTTTCATTCAAAAGGCCGTCTGAAATTTCATCAGGCGTATTTTTCAGACGGCATTTTTGTGTTTAGTTTCTAACGTTTGTCCAATTTCCGCGCCAACGCGTTGCCGGTGCTTTGAATCAGGATAACGAGCAGCACGAGGAGGGCGACGATGAAGATGATGACTTCGGTTTGGTAGCGGTAGTAGCCGTAGCGGATGGCGAGGTCGCCCAAGCCGCCGCCGCCTATCATGCCTGCCGCCGCGCTGTATGAGAGCAGTCCGATGGCGAGGACGGTGATGCTGGAAACCATGCCCGCGCGCGCTTCGTTCAAGAGGACTTTGCGGACGATGGCAAGCGGCGACGCACCCATGGCGGTGGCGGCTTCAATCACGCCTTTGGGGACTTCGCGCAGGTTTTGTTCCACTAAGCGGGCGAAGTAAAACAGGCCGGACACGCTCAATACCAGCGAGGCGGCAATCGGGCCGATGGTGCTGCCGACGATGGCGCGGGTCGCGGGTATCATGGCAATCATCAGGATGACGAAGGGGAAGGCGCGCATCAGGTTGACTAAGTTGTCGAGCAGGAAATTCACCGGTTTGTTGTAATGAAGCTGGCGGCTGGATGTCACGAAAAGCAAGACGCCCAAGAGCGTGCCGAAGATGACGGCGATCGTGGTGGACAGCCCGACCATGACGAAGGTTTCGCCCAAGGCGCGGACGATTTCGTCTTTCATGCCGACGATGGTGGAAACGGCTTGTTCGAATGTTAAGTCTGCCATATCAATCCTCCCGAATCAGTTCGCGCCCGATTTCGGATTGGGCGTGGATTTGGTTGCCGCGTACTTCGACGATTTCCACCACTTTTCCTTTATCCAAGAGGGCGGCGCGGTCGCACAGTCGTCTGATGACGCTCATTTCGTGGGTCACGATGACGATGGTGACGTTGAAGCGTTTGTTGATGTCTTCCAAACATTCCAAGACGCTGCGCGTGGTGGCGGGGTCGAGGGCGGAAGTGGGTTCGTCAGCGAGGATGACTTGGGGTTTGGGCGCGAGCGCGCGGGCGATGCCGACGCGCTGTTTTTGTCCGCCGGAGAGCTGGGCGGGGTAGTGGTCGGCGCGTTCGGTCAGGCCGACGATTTCAAGGCATTCTTTGACGCGTTCTTTGATTTTTTCAGACGGCCATCCGGCGATTTCCAAAGGAAAGGCAACATTGTCGGCGACGGTGCGGTTGCTCAAAAGATTGAACTGCTGAAACACCATGCCGATATTCTGCCTCGCCTGACGCAATGCGGCGGCATCAAGCGCGGTCAGCTCTTGTCCGCACACATTGACCCTGCCGCTGTCGGGACGTTCCAACAGGTTAATCAGGCGCAACAGGGTGGATTTGCCCGCGCCGGAATAGCCCATCAGGCCGAAGATCTCGCCGTCTTGGATTTCGAGGCTGGTCGGCTCGACGGCGGCAAAACGGGTTTTGTCGCGCGTTTGGTAATGTTTGGAAACGTTGTCCAAAATAATCATAAATACTTCCTGATACTTCTGGAAAAAAAGAAGCCCGATGCTGTACACAACGGGCTTGGATATAAAGAAAGGAATAAAAACAGCAGAAAATGAAAATACGCTTTAGCTGTTTATGCCCGCAAGCTGTGTCAAATCGGCAATGTTAACTCAGATACGACTATAATCAAAATCAGTAACTTTGTCAAGTTTTGATATGATTTGTAATTTTAAAATAATAAATTGTCAGCTTATTTGCCGAAAAGCTCCGCCACCATGCGGGCTTCTTCCTCGGTATACGCCGCGCCGTTGAGCTTGGCGGTCAGGATAAATTCGCCGCTTAACCCTTGTTCGGCGCAGGTTTCGCGCCAGCCTTGCAGCCGTTCTTCGTCGCTGGCTTTACGTTTCAGACGACCTATGGTCTGAGCCGCCTGTTTGGTTTCTTCGTTCATACAATTCCTTAACAAAAGGCAAAAGGTCGTCTGAAAAATTTCAGACGACCTCATGATTATTTGATGACCCGCGCCAGCAAGGCTTTTTCTTTGCCCTGCATATTCGGGATTTTGACTTGGATGCCGTTGCCCGGGGCGACGTCGACGGCTGTGCCTTTGCGGGTCATTTGTTCCAGCGTAACGGTTTGGTTGCCTTCGGGATGGATGATTTCCAAAGTGTCGCCGACGGCAAAGCGGTTTTTGACCTCCACCGTTGCCCAGCCTTCGGCGTCGATTTCGGTAACGTGGCCGACGTATTGGCTTTGTTTGGCGGTGGAATGGCCGCTGAGGTAGTTTTGATAGTCTTGGGTTTGGTGGCGTTCGAGGAAGCCGCTGGTGTAACCGCGGTTGGCGAGGCCTTCGAGTTCGCTTAACAAGCCGTAATCGAACGGACGGCCTGCGACGGCATCGTCAATCGCTTTGCGGTAGGACTGGGCGACGCGGGCGACGTAGTAGAGCGACTTGGTGCGACCTTCGACTTTGAGGCTGTCCACGCCGATTTTGGCGAGTTTTTCGACGACTTCGATACCGCGCAGGTCTTTGGAGTTCATGATGTAGGTGCCGTGTTCGTCTTCCATAATCGGCATCATTTCGCCGGGGCGGTTGGACTCTTCAATCAGGAAAACTTTGTCGGCGTAGGGGTGGCGTTTCTGACCGTTGATGCCTTCGAAGTTTTGGTTGGCTTCTTCTTGGGCTTTTTCAAAGTTGAAGCCTTGCAGAAGCTGGGCGTCGCCCGCGTCGCTTTCGACGGCGTTGTGGACTTTGTAGTCCCAGCGGCAGGAGTTGGTGCAGGTGCCTTGGTTGGGGTCACGGTGGTTGAAATAGCCCGACAATAGGCAACGGCCTGAGTAGGCGATGCACAATGCGCCGTGGATGAAGACTTCGAGTTCGATGTCGGGGCATTCTTGGCGGATTTCGGCGATTTCTTCCATGCTCAATTCGCGCGACAGGATGATGCGCTCGACGCCGATGTTCTGCCAGAATTTCACGCCCCAGTAGTTGGTGGTGTTCGCCTGTACGGACAGGTGGATCGGCATCTCCGGCCATTTTTCGCGCACGGTCATAATCAAACCCGGATCCGCCATAATCAGCGCGTCAGGCTTCATGGCAATCAGCGGCTCCATGTCGGCGACGAAGGTTTTGAGCTTGGAATTGTGCGGCAGGGTGTTGACGGTCAAAAAGAATTTTTTGTTGCGCTCGTGCGCTTCTTTAATGCCTTGCTCGAGGACGTCGAGTTTGGCAAATTCGTTATTGCGGGCGCGCAGGGAGTAACGCGGGCTGCCGGCATAAACGGCGTCTGCGCCGTAATCGTAGGCGGCGCGCATACGTTCGAGGCCACCGGCGGGAAGGAGGAGTTCGGGTGCTTTCATTGCGGTGTGCTTTAGATTTGAATGTTTCAGACGGCCTTCGTAATCTTGCTAAACAGGCCGTCTGAAAGGTGTTCGGAAGAGTCGGCGATTATCCGCTTTTTTGTTTTTCGGGTCAATTTCACGGCGAGGGGAGCGGGGGCGGTCTGCCTTGTTTTTCAAGGGAAATTGGCATGAAATGCCGTGTGCCGGTTTACAGGCGCAACCGGTTTTCAGACGGCCTGTCGCATTGCGTTCGGCGGCAGGGGTAAATTTAATTGCGGAAAAAGCATTCAGGAAATGTGTTTTCTTGTAAAATGGCAAATTCGTTTCTACAGCATTTTGAGATAAGAGTGGAACATGAATTTCCGTTTTGACATTATTTACGAATACCGCGAGATGTTCCTGTACGGCGTGCTGACGACGCTCGGCCTGACCGTGATAGGAACTTTGGGCGGTTCGATTTTGGGATTGCTGCTGGCACTGGCGCGCCTGATTCATCTGGAAAAAGCAGGTGCCGTCCTGCGTGCGGCAGTGTGGCTGGTGCGTAAGATCTCGCTGCTGTATGTAACGCTGTTCCGCGGTACGCCTTTGTTTGTACAGATTATTATCTGGGCTTACGTTTGGTTTCCGATTTTCGTCCATCCGGTCAACGGTATCCTCCTCAGCGGCGAGGAAGCCAACGAGCTGCGCAAGGCTTACGGCCCGCTGATTATCGGTTCGCTGGCGTTGATTGCGAACTCGGGTGCCTATATCAGTGAGATTTTCCGGGCGGGTATCCAGTCTATCGACAAAGGCCAGATGGAAGCTGCCCGCTCTTTGGGCCTGAATTACCGGCAGGCGATGCGTTATGTGGTTCTGCCGCAGGCGCTGCGCCGTATGCTGCCGCCGCTGGCCAGCGAGTTCATTACCCTGCTGAAAGACAGTTCGCTGCTCTCCGTTATCGGCGTGGTAGAACTGCTGGCGGTGCAGAAAGCGATTTCGGGACGGTATTCGGTGTATGAGGAACCGCTTTATACGGTGGCGTTGATTTATCTGGTATTGACGACTTGTCTGGGCTGGATGTTCCTGCGGATGGAAAACCGCTACAACCAACCGCGCCGCTGATAAGGTTGCTTTAGAGGCCGTCTGAAAAATCGGTTTTCAGACGGCCTCTTTGCGTTTGGCTTAATATACTGTGTCAACAAACGGCGGTTGTGCCTTTACGGCTCCGTAGGTATTCACACCAAACCCTGCCGATTCCTATGGAAGGCAGGGTTTCGGTTTGACGTTGTGAACGGAATATCCGTCCGTCAGCCGAAAAGACGGTTCACGTCGGATGTTTTCTTGCGGTAAGGCAGGCGTATGTCGACGCGGAACGTGCCGTCGAGTTCGCGGCTTTGTATTTTGGCATCGCTGTCGTACATCAGCGTGAGACGTTCTTTTAGGTTGCGCAAGGCCATTGAGTTGCCTTTGTGCGGTTTGGCGTTTTCGCTGTTTTCCGGCGGGATAAACGGGTTTTCGATGCGGATGTAGATGGACGATTTGTGCAACTGCGTCATCACGGTGATGATGCCCGGGCGGTGTGTGGTTTCGATACCGTGGAATACGGCGTTTTCCAACAGCGGTTGGAGCAACAGGTGGGGGGTTTCCGCATCGTCGGGCGCGTGGTGCTGCCACATGACCTGTACGCGGGTGTGTCCCATACGGATTTGCTCGATGGCGATGTATTCCTGCGCCCATTCGATTTCCTGACCCAACGTACTGTTCTGGCTGCCGTCGCGCAGTTGGGCGCGGAACAGGTTGGCGAGGTTTTCCAGCAGGGTTTCCGCGTCATACGGACGCAGGCGGATGAGGCTGATGGCGGCGTTGAGGCTGTTGAACAGAAAATGCGGGCGGATGCGGGCGGTCAGCGCGCTCAAACGTGCTTCGGAAAGGGACGGGGCCAGGCTGTTGCGGCGGGCGGCCTCAATATACATAAAGCTCAACATAAAAAGGTTGAACATACAAAAATGCTGGATAAATGCGCCGCTGCTTTCCTGTAGGACCAATACGTCGACAAACAGGAAAATAACCTGGTTGAGGATGAAGGCGTAATAAAAAGCATGGGGCGAATTGTGCAGACGGGGGGCGAAATGATGAATGATGTAGGCTTTCAGCATGACCAAAATCAGCACGGGGATAACCCATAACATGTTTTTGTTGACCTCTTCCGCATAACTCATCGACGAATTGGTCAGTAGCGGAAAGAGCAGCAGAGCGGTGAACGCTGCAATCAACATGCGGGCGGTGGTGGCGAAATTGCGCAAATCGGCTACTGCGAAGGAAGAACCTATTTGACGTATAATGGACATATGTGCAAACCTAACAGCTTTATTCTTGTATCGTAAACCGCAACGGGGTTTACTTTGATTTTTTGAAGGATGGAAAATGAGTAACGACAAAACCTGGTCGGGCCGCTTCAACGAACCTGTATCCGAATTAGTTAAAAAATACACGGGTTCCATCGACTTCGACAAACGGCTGGCCGAATGGGACATCCAAGGCTCGCTCGCCCACGCGCAAATGCTTGCGCAGGCAGGCGTTTTGAGCTTAGACGACCTAACGGCCATCCGTCAGGGTATGGCCGAGATTATAGCAGAAATCGAAGCCGGCAAAGTCGAATGGTCGCTGGATTTGGAAGACGTCCACATGAACATCGAACGCCGCCTTACCGACAAAATCGGCGATGCCGGCAAACGCCTGCATACCGGCCGCAGCCGCAACGACCAAGTCGCCACCGACATCCGCCTGTGGCTGCGCGACCAGATTACCGTCATTCAAGACCTGATTCGGAGCCTTCAGACGGCCTTGGTCGATTTGGCGGAACAAAACGCCGAAACCGTCATGCCCGGTTTCACCCATCTGCAAGTCGCCCAGCCCGTCAGTTTCGGACACCATATGCTCGCCTACGTCGAAATGCTCGGACGCGATTTCGAACGCATGACCGACTGTCGCAAACGCGTCAACCGTATGCCGCTCGGCGCAGCCGCCCTTGCCGGTACGACTTATCCGATTCAGCGCGAAATCACCGCCGAATTGCTGGGTTTCGAACAAATCTGCCAAAACTCGCTCGATGCCGTATCCGACCGCGATTTTGCCGTCGAGTTCACCGCCGCCGCTTCGCTGGTTATGGTTCACCTGAGCCGCCTGTCTGAAGAATTGATTTTGTGGATGAGTCCGCGTTTCGGCTTTATCGACATCGCCGACCGTTTCTGCACAGGCTCGTCCATCATGCCGCAGAAGAAAAATCCCGACGTTCCCGAACTCGTGCGCGGCAAGTCAGGCCGAGTCATCGGGCACCTTATCGGCTTGATTACCCTGATGAAATCTCAGCCTCTGGCGTACAACAAAGACAATCAGGAAGACAAAGAGCCGCTGTTTGACACCGCCGACACGCTCATCGACACCCTGCGGATTTACGCCGACATGATGCGCGGCGTGACCGTCAAACCCGACAATATGCGCGCCGCCGTGATGCAGGGCTTCGCCACCGCCACCGATTTGGCGGATTACTTGGTAAAAAAAGGCATGCCTTTCCGCGACAGCCACGAAGTCGTCGCTCAAGCTGTGCGCCACGCCGACCAAGCGGGCGTTGATTTGAGCGAACTGCCGCTCGAAGTCCTGCAAGGCTTCAGCAACCTGATTGCAGAAGACGTGTACGGTGTACTGACACCCGAAGGCAGCCTGAACGCGCGCAACCACTTGGGCGGAACCGCGCCGGAACAAGTGCGCTTCCAAGTGAAACGCTGGCGGCAGTTGCTGGCTTGATTCAAGTAATGGAAGAGGCCGTCTGAAAAAAGAAGTTTTCAGACGGCCTTTGCGACATAAGGAAACCGTAAAACATGAACCCAGTCCGCCCCTTCTTAAACCACATCCCGCAAATCCACGAATCCTGCCTCATCGACGAAACCTCCGTCATCATCGGCGAAGTGTCGCTTGCCGAAGACGTATCCGTCTGGCCGTATGCCGTTTTGCGCGGCGACGTGAACAGCATCAGCATCGGCGCGCGCAGCAACGTACAGGACGGCAGCGTCTTGCACGTTTCGCACAAAAACGCCGAAAAACCCGAAGGTTCGCCCCTCATCATCGGCGAAGACGTTACCGTCGGACACAAAGTCATGCTGCACGGCTGCCGCATCGGCGACCGCGTATTAATCGGTATGGGAACAATTATTCTGGACGATACCATTGTTGAAAACGACGTGATGATAGGCGCAGGCAGCCTCGTGCCGCCGCGCAAACGGCTGGAAAGCGGCTATCTCTATGTCGGCTCGCCCGTCAAACAAGTCCGCCCGCTGACCGAAAAAGAAAAAGAATTTTTGAAATACTCGTCCGCGCATTATGTGCGGCTGGCGTGGCAGCACAAACAGTCGTCGGGTAGTTCTGATTAATCAGTTTCCACTGTCAATATCGGTAGATTCGGAATTATTGTAAATTTTTTTGAGATACCGCCGGTAGAAAAACTCAGCCAACAAGATGGAAAAGATAAAAATAATGCTGAGAGGGATAAAATGGTCTTTGCCGAGAAAATATTTGGGATTAATGACAAAGGTGCTTAAGATAAAATTCGCTACAAATGCAACGAAACTGAAAAGAAGGCTATAAGCCAAAAAAACATATGTATGATTAATATATTTTTCATAATACTTTGCGTTTGATTCTTTTTTCATATATATATTGCCGTATAATTAAGTAACTGTTTCAGGAAAAAACTCCGTGTCATGCATTATGATATTGCTATGACACAGAGTTTATATTTAATTAATACGAGACCATTACGGTCTGATGCTTCTTTCAGTTACATAGGAACCTAATTTAGCCCCTAAATAACCTCCGACGGCTTGCCCAATAGTTCCTCCAACAGCTATACCGACCGGACCTCCAAACGCCCCTAAAGCCATTCCTGTAAACCGCCCAGCAAGCATACCAGCTCCACCACCAACAAAGTTACCTGCATCTACGGCTAGCGTTCATCCAATACCTTGTCCACCAGAAGCCAAGTTCAATTCATCTACCGTTAAAACATGCATAACATTACTCCTGTATTAATTAAGATTTGATTCGTATTCGTAATTTATTGAATACGATAACCGATTTTATGTCGGTATTAAATTGATTATTATTTTATTATTTTGTTCCTTAATTTACAAAATTTTGAAAGTTAATGCTAATTTAATGTTTACGGAAAATCCGCCATGAACCTCTACCTAGCCTCCGGCAGCCCGCGCCGCCGCGAAATTCTGGAAAACCTCGGATTCAAAGTTATCCGCATTCCTGCCGATATTGATGAAACGCCGCATTCCGACGAAAACGCCGCCGATTATGTGCAACGTATGGCGCGGGAAAAAAATGCCGCCGCCGTCGCGCAATGGTTTGCCGCATACGGCGAACCGCCCGAATATCCGATTCTCACCGCCGACACCACGGTCGCCTACCAAAACCACATCCTCGGCAAACCGGAAACCGAAGCCCAGGCAGCCGAAATGCTCGCGCGGCTTTCGGGTCGGACGCATCAGGTGCTGACCGCCGTATGCGTATATTGGCAGGGAAAGGCGCGCGGCGTTTTACAAACCAGCGACGTGCGTTTCAAAACCTTGTCTGCCGAAGAAATATCCGCCTATATCCGAAGCGGCGAACCGATGGACAAGGCGGGCGCATACGGTATTCAGGGTTTGGGCGGCGTGTTTGTCGAGCATTTGCAAGGCAGTTTTACCGGCGTGATGGGCCTGCCCGTTTACGAAACGGCCGTGCTGTTGAAACAGTTTGGTTTTGGCGTGCCGCCGTTTGCCTGATTATCGCCGTTGAGGCCGTCTGAAACCGTTGGCGCGGTGGTTTCAGACGGCCCCAATTTTGAAAGGTTTATCGGATTGTCAACAGAACCCTGTTTTCAGTTACAATGCGCACTTGTCGTTATGGAAAAGAAGCGGAATGAAAGAACACAAAGCCAGAAAACGCTTCGGGCAGAATTTTTTGCAGGACACGCGCATTATTGCCGATATTGTCAACGCCGTCCGCCCGCAGGCCGATGATGTGGTGATTGAAATCGGTCCGGGCTTGGCGGCGATTACCGAACCTTTGGCGAAGAAGCTGAACCGCCTGCACGTTATCGAAATCGACCGCGACATTGTAGGCCGTCTGAAAACGCTGCCGTTTGCCGACAAGCTGGTGATTCACGAAGGCGATGTGTTGCAGTTTGATTTCAACAGCATAGCGGGCAAAAAGAAAATCGTCGGCAACCTGCCGTACAACATTTCCACGCCGCTTTTGTTCAAGCTGGCGGAAGTGGCGGACGATGTCGTCGATATGCACTTTATGCTGCAAAAAGAAGTGGTCGAGCGCATGGTTGCCGCGCCGAAAAGCAACGACTACGGCCGCTTGGGCGTGATGCTGCAATATTTTTTCGATATGGAGCTGCTGATTGACGTGCCGCCCGAATCGTTCGACCCAGCGCCGAAAGTGGATTCGGCGGTGGTGCGCATGATTCCGGTGAAACACCGCATCGGCAAGGCGGACGATTTCGAGCATTTCGCCAAACTGGTGAAACTTGCCTTCCACCAACGCCGCAAAACCATACGCAACAATCTGAAAGAATTTGCCGACGACGAGGATTTGCAGGCAGTCGGCATCAGTCCGCAAGACCGTGCCGAACATATCGTGCCGGAAAAATATGTGGAACTGAGCAATTATTTAGCTTGCAAGTAATTTAAAATTCTTTATAACTAAATAAGAAAAGGAAAATCAATGAAAACGTCCCTTGTTGTATTATCTTTATTTGTTGTCAGTGCTTGTGCTACTCATAAAACTATGGTCCCGATAAGTGGGAGTAAGGCTGATGGAATTGTGAAAATGGCTTATGACTATGCCTTGTTTGAATCCCCAATGATTAATAGGGAAGCATCACAAGAACAGGCTGTAAAACGATGTAATGCTTGGGGATATTCTGATGCGGAAGCATTTGGTACAAGTAGTAAACAATGTATAGAAAATAATGGATTTGGTTGTGAAAGATTTAGAGTGATAACTGAGTATCAATGTACGGGTAGTTACAATTATCCCACCCAACAAATTCCTTCACGAAACGTTTCCCAATCTTCTTATGCTGCCCAGCAGGGCCAGCAGATTATCATTAATATTCCTGCTTCTACTCAACAGGAAGTTACGTTACAGCCGATTAATCGACATTAAATTCAAACGATATGATTAAATTCAAAAATGTACACAAACATTTCAAAGACCTGCACGTTATCAACGACGTCAGTCTGGAAGTGGGGCAGGGTGAGGTCGTGGTGGTTTGCGGGCCTTCGGGCAGCGGCAAATCGACTTTAATCCGCACGGTCAACCAGCTCGAAAGCATCGAGAGCGGTGAAATCTGGGTGGACGGTATCAATGTTGCCGACCCGAAAACCGATTTGAACAAAGTGCGCGAGGAAGTGGGCTTTGTGTTTCAAAGCTTTAATCTTTATCCTCACCTGACCGTTTTGGAAAACATTATCCTGTCGCCGATGAAGGTGAAAAAGCAGAGTTTGGAGCAGGCGCAGAAAAAAGCGATGGAACTGCTCGAGCGCGTGGGGTTGGCGCATAAAAAAGACGCACTGCCCAGCCAGCTTTCGGGCGGGCAGCAGCAGCGCGTGGCGATTGCGCGCGGGCTGGCGATGGAACCGCGCGTGATGCTGTTTGACGAACCGACTTCCGCACTCGATCCGGAAATGGTCGGCGAAGTGCTGAAAGTCATGAAGGATTTGGCTGAAAGCGGCATGACCATGATGTGTGTTACCCACGAAATGGGTTTTGCCCGCGAGGTGGCCGACCGCGTGATTTTCGTCGACCACGGACGGATTCTCGAAGAAGGTTCGCCGGAAGAGTTTTTCACCCATCCCAAACATGAACGCGCCAAGCAGTTCTTGCAGCAGGTGATGACCCACTAAACCATTCCAAGACCCCGAGGCCGTCTGAATTCGGGGTTTTTCATGCGTAAGCCGCAACCTGAAAGGAATATCCATGTATTTTGTCGACCGTACCGCCGTCGTGCTCAAACCGACCGCCCGTTTTCTGGACTGGCTGAACCATATTGACGAGGAGGGCGTCAACCTTACGTTGGAGCAGCTCCGTACCAACTGTTCGGTGTTTTTAGTGCCTGAGTTTGAAACGCCGGAAGAGGTCGTCGCCTATTTTGACGAACGCTATGCGGAGGTTTTCAAGGCGGAAGTGTCGGGATGGGCGGTTGACGAGGCGGCCTGGCCGAAAGATATGAGCCTGAAGGCGTTTTGGGAATTTTTCGAAGTGGAAATCCATGACCTTGTGGTGGACATGGAAGAGGGCGAATTGAACCTCGATCCTGTTTTCGACGATATGGGATGACGCCGTGCGCGCTTTTCAGACGGCCTTGAAGCCTTCGCGCACGCTGCTGCGGGCCGCCGTTTTACTGCATCTTGCCGCCGTTGCGGCCTGTCTGGCTTGGTTTTACGGTTGGATGATGTGGGCGGGGCTGGCTGCATTGGCGGTGAGTTTCGCCCATGCTTTGAGGGTGCAGCGCTTCCGATACCGGAATGCGGTCAAGCGGATTGAAGTCGACCGCCTGCAACAGGCAACCGTCTGCATCTACGGCGGACAAACCTGCCTTTCGGCGGTATTGTGCGATGAATCGGTGGTCTCGCGCCATGCGATGTTCTTAACATGGGATACGGGCGGGCGCAAAATCCGGCATCTGGTGTTGCCCGATATGACGACGCGGGAAGAATACCGCCTGTTGTCGGTGTGGGCGCGCTGGTGCCGCAGCGGAGAGGGCAGGCCGTCTGAAACGGCGGAGCCGTAATCCGCAAAGCCGGGTTTGTTTGGAATCGAGTATTTTCAGACGGCCTCAATGTCCGACCAACCAAAAATAACACTGAATCGAAATGAAAACATTACAAGAATGGCTTTCCCATCTGGAAACCGCACACAGCGCAGGCCTAATCGATATGGGGCTGGAGCGCGTGGGCGAAGTGAAAAAACGTATGGGCCTGCAACCGCAATGTCCGGTTGTGGTCGTAGCAGGCACAAACGGCAAGGGTTCGGTCTGCGCTTATTTGTCGCAAATCTACACCCAGGCCGGCTTCAAGGTCGGTACGCTGACCAGCCCGCACCTGCTGCGTTACAACGAGCGCATCGCCGTCAATACCCGTCCGGTCGAAGACGCGGCGATAGTGGCGTCGTTCGAGCGCATCGAAGCGGCGCGCGCCGGTATCTCCCTGACTTATTTCGAGTTCAACACATTGGCGGCAGTCGATATTTTCACCCGCGAAAAGGTCGATGTGATGGTGTTGGAAGTCGGGTTGGGCGGACGGCTGGATGCCGTCAACGTGTTTGATGCCGACTGCGCGGTCGTCACCAGTGTGGATTTGGACCACCAGGCGTTTTTGGGCGATACGGTGGAGCAGGTGGCTTTCGAAAAAGCAGGCGTGTTCCGTAGCGGCAAACCCGCAATCTGCGGACAAACGCCGCCGCCCGAATCGCTGCGCCGCCATGCAGGGGAAATCGGCGCGGAACTGCTGCTGATAAAGCGCGATTTTGATTTTTCCACACTGGAAAACGTGCAGTGGTCGTATCGTTACCATCCGCAAAATTCAGACGGCCGCACGCGCAACCGCAACGCGCTGCCGTTTCCCGCCCTGCGCGGCGCATACCAACTCTCCAACGCTGCCTGCGCGCTGACCGTGCTGGAATGCCTCGGCGACAGGCTGCCCGTCGACATCGCCGCCATTAAACGCGGTTTGCTGCTGGTGGAAAATCCCGGACGCTTCCAAGTCTTGCCCGGCCGGCCGCTGACCGTTTTGGATGTCGGCCACAACCCCCACGCCGCCCGCGCCCTGCGCCGCAGCCTGATTAACCTGATGTTTGCCGAAAAGCGCACCGCCGTGTTCAGCATATTGGCCGACAAAGACATAGACGGCGTGCTCGACATCATCAAAGACCAGTTTGACGAATGGTATATCGCACCGCTGGACGTGCCGCGCGGAATGACGGCCGAAGTACTTGTGCGGAAGCTGTCGGAGCACGGCATTGAGAATGTAAAAGTATTTGAAAATATAGAGAAAGCATACCGTGCCGCTTTGGAGAAAGCAGGCGAGAATGATAGAATCGTCGTATTCGGTTCGTTTCATACCGTCGCCGCAGTCATGGCGGCGCTGTCATAGGAATCCCAAGCATGTCAGACGATAAACAAAAAGAGATGCTGAGCGGCTACGAGCAGCTCAAACGAAAAAACCGCCGACGTTTGGTAGGTGCCTCCGGTTTGGTGCTGGTGTCCGGCATCCTGCTGGCCGGCGCGCTATATACCGGTGCGGATAAAGAACCGTCCGCCGAAACCGCCGCCGCGTCGGCTCCCGTCGAAAATGTAGCCGCGTCGGCGGAAGAGCCGGAAGTGGCGATTTGGGAACCGAATTCTTCCGGTTCGGCGCGGCAGGTTCCTGCCTCTGAAGCGGCTTCGTCCGCCCGGCAAAGCGCCGATGCAGCATCCGCCGATGCCGAAGCGGCGCCTGCTGCCGATATGAAGGCGGAAGAAGGCGCGCCGGTGGTGTTGATTAACGATACGTTGGTGGATAACGGTACGGAAGATCGAGCCGACAAGCCCAAAGCAGCGTCCGCCCCCCGCAAGCCGGAAACGCAGGTGGCACGTCGTTCGGAAGCAGAAGAGGAAACCGTTATTGAAGATACGATGGCGGAAGATACCGCCGACAGCGGGGCAGAGCAGCCGGATGAGGCGCAGCGTGCCGAAGAGCGCCGCCGACGGCTGGCCGAGCAGCGTGCCGCCGCCAAACGTGCAGAGCGTGAGGCCGCCGTTAAGAAACAACGTGCCGAGCGCGAAGCCGCCAAACGCCGTGCGGCGAAATTAGCCGCCGAGAAACGCGCCGCCGAGCGCAGGGAGGCGGAGCAACAGGCTGAAGCGAGAAAAGAACAGCAATATGCCGTCGGGGCGGCAGAATACCGCCGCGTCGAGCCGACAAGGACAGACAAGCCGAAAGAGCAGCAACCGGTAAGGAAGGCGGAAGCCAAGCCCGAAGCGGTAAGGCCTGAACCGAAATCCGAAGCAAGGAAACCCGCTGCCCCTACGGCCCCGACAGCAGAGAGCAAAACCGTCGCGGCTAAAGGTAAAGGCGGAAAAGCGGCGATTCAGGCTGGTTATCCCGAAAAAGAGCGTGCTTTGAGCCTGCAACGCAAAATGAAAGCGGCGGGCATCAATGCGGGCATTCTTGAAGTCAATACCGACAAAGGCAAGGTCTACCGCGTGAAAACCGGTTCTTACCCGAACCGTGTGGCGGCCGAACACGATTTGAACAGAATGCGCGTACACGGTATCGGCGGCACGGTGATTGAAGAATGATATGACCATAATCGATATGCTGGCCGGCTGCGTCATCCTGATATGCGTCTTGATGTCGATGATGCGCGGTGCGGTGGCCGAAGCCGCATCGCTGGGGATATGGGTCGTGGCGTTCTTTGTCGCCAAAGGGTTCGCCGTACCGTTTGCCGATATTGCCTTCAAATCGTTCCAGCCTCTGTTGGCCAAAGGGCTGTCGTTCGTCATGCTGTTTTTCGGCGCGTGGCTGGTGCAGCGCCTGTTGCTGGCCCTGACCACTTCGGCTTTGTCGGCAGCGGGATTGGGCGGCGTCAACCGTGCGTTGGGTGCCATGTTCGGCGCGGTCAAAGGCATCTTGCTGGTTACGCTGGTCGTGATGGTGTGTTCCCTGACCGATTTGCCGAAAACCGAAGGATGGCGGCGGTCGTTCAGCATTCCCTATTTCGAATATCTGGCGCAGTCGGCAGTGCCGTATCTGCCCGGCAAGGGGCTAGGAGAGCAGGCGGCGGATACGGATATGCAGTTGTTGCAGTTAAACAGATAACCGGTTTCAGACGGCCTTTTAACAGGACGGGCCGTCTGAAACCGGTTTGATTTTGAATCAGGCTTTTTATTCTTTGACGGCGCTTTGTCCGCCGTATGTTTCGGAGAAAACACATGTGTGGTGTATTAGGTTTGGTCAGCTATGAACCGGTGAACCAGCCGCTTTACGACGGATTGCAGATGCTCCAGCACCGCGGGCAGGACGCGGCGGGCATCGTAACGGCAGAGGGCAGCGTGTTTCATATGCACAAGGGCAAAGGGATGGTGCGCGAGGTGTTCCGCACACGCAATATGCGCGATTTGGTCGGCAACGCGGGCATCGCCCACGTCCGTTACCCGACGGCAGGTAATGCGGGCAGCAGCGCGGAGGCGCAGCCTTTTTACGTCAGTTCGCCGTTCGGCATCGTGTTGGCGCACAACGGCAACCTGACCAATACCGCCGAACTGTACGAAAACGTATGCTACAAACATCTGCGCCACATCAACACTTCTTCCGATTCCGAAGTGCTGCTGAACGTGTTTGCCCACGAGCTGAGGCAGGAAGTTTCAAAAAATGCCGACAACCATCTGACGGTGGACAATATTTTCAACGCGGTGGCGCAGGTGCACCGCCTGGTAAGCGGCGCATACGGCGTGGTTGCCATGATTGCGGGTTACGGCATGGTGGCTTTCCGCGACCCTTACGGCATCCGCCCGCTGGTGTTGGGCACTCAGGACGGCGGCGGGGGCAGGAAAGCCTATGCCGTTGCATCGGAATCCGTGGCGTTTAATGCGCTGGAGTTTGATTTGGAGCGCGATATAGCACCGGGCGAAGCGGTTTTTATTTCGTTCGACGGCCGCTTTTTCTCACGACAGTGCAGCGGCAGGCACACGCTCAGTCCGTGTTTGTTCGAATATGTTTATTTCGCCCGCCCCGACTCCGTTATCGACGGCGTGTCGGTATATCAGGCGCGTATGGACATGGGCGTGGCGCTGGCGGAAAAAATCAGGCGCGAGCTGCCGGTGGGCGACATCGACGTCGTGATGCCGATTCCCGATACCAGCCGCCCGAGCGCGATGGAACTGGCGGTGCATTTGAACAAACCTTATCGCGAAGGCCTGATTAAAAACCGCTATATCGGCCGCACTTTCATCATGCCCGGCCAGGCGACGCGTAGAAAATCCGTGCGCCAGAAACTCAGCCCGATGGAAACCGAGTTTCAGGGAAAAAGCGTGTTGCTGGTAGACGATTCCATCGTGCGCGGCACGACCAGCCGCGAAATTGTCGAAATGGTACGCGCGGCGGGTGCCCGAAAAGTATACATCGCCTCTGCTGCTCCCGAAGTCCGTTACCCGAACGTGTACGGCATCGACATGCCGACCCGTGAGGAATTGATTGCCAACGGCCGCAGCGCGGAAGAAATCGCCGCCGAAATCGGCGCAGACGGTATCGTGTTCCAGAACCTCGACGATTTGGAGCATGTGGTGAAAAAGCTGAATCCCGGCATCCGCTCGTTCGATTCGTCCTGTTTCAACGGCGTTTACCAGACCGGCGACATCGACGAAGCCTATCTTGCCCGACTGTCTGCCGAAAAATCCGGTTGCGGCGGTTTGAAAGTGTATCCGAGCAAGATGGAACACAGTATCAGCGTCAGCGATACGGCAGATGAAGAGTAACGAATCCTGAGGATGAGAGGCCGTCTGAAAACCATGATTCGTTTCAGACGGCCTCTCGGCAGACCATTGGCGCGGACGGAAATATTATGAGCACCGAAACCAAAAATTACATCACCCCTGTCGGCTGGCAGGCGTTGAAAGACGAGCTGTACCGGCTTGTACACAAAGAGCGCCCCGAAATCGTGCAAGTCGTCAACTGGGCGGCAGGCAACGGCGACCGCAGTGAAAACGGAGATTATCTTTACGGCAAACGCCGGATGCGCGAAATCGACCGCCGCATCCGTTTTCTGACCAAACGCCTTGAAGCCGCCGTCGTGGTCGATCCCGAACGGCGCGAACCGACCGAGCAGGTGTTTTTCGGTGCGACCGTCTGCCTGTTGCGCGGCGACGGTAGCGAGCAGACGGTCAGGATAGTCGGTGCCGACGAAATCGATACGGCGCAAAACAAGATTTCGTGGATTTCCCCGCTGGCCCGCTGCCTGATTAAGGCGCGCGAGGGGGACGAAGTGGTGTTGAACGGGCCGGAAGGCAGGGAAGAAATTGAAATTTTATCGGTGGAATACATCCGTATCGATTGACGTTTATGGTAGACAGGCCGTCTGAAAAAACTGATTCTATTCTTAATTAAGCAAAACCGCGGTTCAGACGGCAGTCCGGCCGCGGTTTTGTTTTACGCCGCCGTTTTGGCCGTAGGCACGCAAAAAAAACCGCCCGTACAGGCGGCCGAACCCAAGTTCCGGATTGCCGTTTTCACGCTGCCGGAAGGGCAATCCGAGGAGAGTTTCATTTCAAACAGCTAAGGTGGTTACAACAAAAAATCAGCGTTGCCGCGCTTTGAAACGCGGGTTGCTTTTGCAGATAACGTAGACCTTGCCCCTGCGGCGCACGATTTGGCAGTCGCGGTGGCGTTGTTTGGCGGTTTTCAGGGAAGATAAAACCTGCATTATTTGTCCTTTCTGAACGCAGACATCATGGATTGGTAGCGCTGGTTGAACTTGCTGGCGCGGCCTTCGACATTAACGTTGCGCCGTTTGCCAGTATATACCGGATGCGAGGCGGAAGAAGTATCGAGCGAAAACAAGGGATATTCTTTGCCGTCTTTCCAGACCATCGTTTTGCCGTGCGTGTCGGCGCAGGAACGGATGAGCCAGCCTTCGTTTGCGCCGCCGTCGTAGAATAGGACGGTGCGGTAGTTTTCAGGATGGATGTTTTGTTTCATTACGTCTCCTTGTTTATGTTATGGTATAACATTATACATTATTCGGTATGGAAGACAAGCCCATCCGGCTGACGGGCGGGATAAGGACGCCGAGGCCGTCTGAAAACCGGCGGCGGAACGGCGCGGATATGTGAAATATCAATATCCCGCACAACGTAATTTGCTAAAATACGTTTCGTTTTGTTGCAACGGTATTTTCAGACGGCCTGTGGGTTTACAGAAACAAAGGCCGTCTGAAACATTCGAATCCGCCCGAACGGGTCTGTTTGAAGATATGTATAAAGTCATTCCGATAATCCATGTGCTCTCGAAGCTGGGGCTGCTGTTTTCGATGCTGCTTCTGGTGCCGACGCTGATGTCGTATTTTTTCCTCGACAGCGCGTTTCCTGCTTTCGCTTATACCGCGTTGGTAACGACGATTGGTTCGTGTACCGCTTGGGTGCTGACGCTGCGGTTCAACCGCGAACTGCGCCCGCGCGACGGGTTTACGCTGGTATTGATGCTGTGGCTGGCGTTTGCGGCGGTCGCGGCGATGCCGATTTATTTTTATATGCCGAACATGAGTTTTACCGATGCGTTTTTCGAGTCGATGTCGGGGCTGACGACGACCGGATCGACGGTAATGAACAGTCTGGACACGTTGGCGCCGTCGGTGAATTTCTGGCGGCACATGCTCAACTGGCTGGGCGGTATGGGGATTATCGTGCTGGCGGTGGCGATTCTGCCGATGCTGGGTGTGGGCGGCACGCAGCTTTTCAAGGCGGAAATCCCGGGCATGGACAAAGAAAGCAAGATGGCGCCGCGGATTTCGCAGGTGGCGAAAAAGCTGTGGTTTTCTTATACGCTGACGACGGCGGCGGCATTCGTGTCGCTGCATCTGGCGGGGATGAGCTGGTTTGACGCGCTGTGCCATGCCATGTCGGCGGTGGCGTTGGGCGGTTTTTCGACGCATGACGACAATATCGCCTATTTCAACTCGGTATCGATTGAGTGGGTGTTGATTTTCTTTACCGTGTTCGGAGCGATTAATTTTGTCAGCCACTTTGCGGCTTTTGCCAACCGCTCGCTGAAAGTGTACTGGCGCGACGAAGAGTGCCGCGTGTTATTGTCGATACTTTCGGGCAGCATCGTCGTGTCGGCGGTGTACCTCTGGTATATGGAGTATTACCCTTCGCTGGCCGATTCGATCCGTTTTACCGCGTTCAACTTTGTTTCCGTCGGATTGGCCAGCGGGTTTTCCAACGCCGATTTTGCCAAGTGGCCGCTGATGATTTCGCTGTGGATGTTTTTCCTGTCGAACGTGCTGGCGAGTTCCGGTTCGATGGGCGGCGGGATTAAAAACGTGCGCGGATTGGTCATGTTCAAATTCAGTGTGCGGGAAATGATGATTTTGCTGCACCCTCGCGCCGTGCGTACCGTCAAAGTCAACGGCCGTTCGATTCAGGAACGCATGGCGTTGGCGGTGATGTCGTTTATCTTTATTTATTTTATGACAGTGGTGATATTCAGCTTTCTGATGATGGCCGCCGGATTGGATTTTCTTTCCGCGTTTACAGCCGTTATCGCCTGCATTACCAATGCGGGGCCGGGCTTGGGAGCGGTGGGGCCGGAGCATAACTATGCCGTGTTGAGCGATGTGCAGAAATGGTTGTGTGCCACGGTGATGTTATTGGGGCGGCTGGAAATTTTTACCGTGCTGATTTTGTTTACCCCCGCGTATTGGAAAAAATAACCTGAAACAAAGGGCAGGCCGTCTGAAAACCGGTTTTCAGACGGCCTGCCCTTTGTATGACTGCGCGAATCGGAATCAAGAATCGGCGGCGTACCGTTTCAGCAGTTCGCCGAATTGCGCGCCGGTTTCGGGATGTTTCAAACCGTAGGCGACGGTGGCTTCAAGGTAGCCCAGTTTGCTGCCGCAGTCGTAGCGTTTGCCTTCGAAAGCGTGAGCGAGGACGAACTCGTGGTCAAGCAGGCGGGCGATGCCGTCGGTCAGTTGGATTTCGCCTCCTGCACCGCGCGGCAGATTGGTCAGAAGGTCGAAGATGCGCGGGGTCAGGATGTAGCGGCCGACAACGGCAAGGTTGGACGGTGCTTCTTCAGGTTTGGGTTTTTCCACGATATTGGTGATGCGTTGGAAGTTTTTCAGTTTTTCCACTTCGACGATGCCGTAAGAGCCGGTTTGCGACGGTTCGACGGTTTCCACACCCAAAACACTGTTGCCGCTTTTATTGTAAATATCGACCATCTGTTTCAACGCGCCTTGGGGGGCATCGATTAAGTCATCGGCGAGAATAACGGCAAACGGTTCGTCACCCACTGCGGCGCGCGCGCATAAAACGGCGTGTCCCAAGCCCAATGCTTCGGCCTGACGGATATAGAGACAGGTGATATTGGGGGGGAGGATGTCGCGGACATGTTCCAATAAATTGTTTTTATTCCGCATCCCCAGCTCGGTTTCAAGCTCGTAAGCCTTGTCGAAATGGTCTTCGATGCTGCGTTTGTTGCGGCCGGTGATGAACACCATTTCGGTGCAGCCCGCTTTTACTGCTTCTTCCACCGCATACTGAATCAGCGGTTTATCAACAATAGGCAGCATTTCTTTGGGACTGGCTTTGGTGGCGGGCAGGAAGCGGGTACCCATGCCTGCAACGGGGAAAACGGCTTTTTTTATCGGTTTCATAAAGTTTCCTTTTATGTTTGCGGGTGTCGGAAGAATCGATATCCCAGTCAGACTGTATTAAGTCGTGAAACGTTCAAACGGATTTCAGTTTTCCAGCGGCGCATCGGTCAGAAGATTGCGGTAAGCGGTGTAGATGTTGATGATGACCAGTACGGCTAAGATTAATGCGGACAGAATCATGACGATATAATAGGAAATGATGCCAAAAGCCACGATACCGGCGCCGGCAAAACTAGGTGCGGTTTCCCCAAAGAGAAGCGCAAAAACTCCAATAACGGTGCCGGCGATGCCGACGATGGTGTAAATGCCAACTGTCAGGCCGATATAGATAACTATCCACATCAGAATATTGACAATCCCCGCAGGAATATTGCGCAGGCAGGCGGTGAAACTCATTTTCATGGCAGCCCACGGTTTGACGTCGTGCAGCATAATCAGACACGTTGCGAACCAAATGCTCATCCATAACGAAATGAAAAAAATGATGAATACGGCGGCAATCAACAATATCAAGAATGAAGCGGCAGGATTTGGTTCAGTTGTTATCATGCCTGACTTGAATGCGGCCATAAAAGAAATAATGGCAATGCCGACTACGATAGTCACGGCAAGATAGAGTAGGAGGAAAATAAAGAAAGCCCTCTTTTTGGTCGCAAACGCGGCAAACAGATAACTGAATTTCAATTCCCCATATATGGCCGACCGGTTGCAGGCGTACATGATACCGCCTGAGAATAACATACTGATCCACGTTCCTAAGAAGAGGAGCAAAGGGGCTGCAAGGAGGAAGAGAATGCTAAAAATACTAAAGCTTGTATTGCTTTGCTGTGATGGCGATATACCAACGTATAGACACAGAAGGAATAGACCCTGCCCCAGCCACTGTGCCAACATGGAGATAAAAAGAAAGATGAGGAGCATGACCGGCCATTTGACTTTGTTTCTGCGGTAAATTTTCCAAGCCTGCGAAATCCATTTTATCCCCTGCGACGCTTTGACGCGGCGGGGTGTTTCTAAAAGTCTCGGCTGTTGCGCCAAGGTTTGCTGTACTGGCTGCTGTTCAGAGTGTTCCATAGACGTCCTTCAAATATATTACGGAGTAAGAATGACGCCATTATAGCGAAACAGTAGGAAATCAGGTATGCGGTCGGCCAAACGGACGGCGGTGGAAACTTTTGAGGCCGTCTGAAAACCGGTTTTTCAGACGGCCTCATTCAAATTTAAACAGAAGCCGGAGGCGTTTGGGCGAATTTGGTCGGGTAGGTACTCAGCAAATCGATAAACGCTTCGGACAAATCCGGCATCATCGGCAGATAGCTGCGTTCGATCAGCAGGCGGTTGAGCGCCGTATCAAACGGGACAAACGAGGCCGTTACATCTCCCGTTTGCGCCGTATCCATATCCAGCATGGCGGTTCCTCTATACAGGGCGGCAGCATCGCGCAGGGCAATGGTTTTGACTGCGGGATGCCCAAGCGTTTTGAAATGCACGGTCAGGTTTTTGATGTCGTATACAATCGACCAGAAAGTGTAAGACGGCGCATCCGAGCGGCTGAACCAACGGTAGCCGATTTCGTGCGGCTTGTTTTTGAACGATATTTTGTCCAGCCAGCCGAAGGCTTGGCCGACGTCGGCTTCGTCCGGTCGGGCGTGCGTCAGAATATCGGTCAGGATTTTAAAGCGTTTGACCGATATATCGCGCTCTTCCGTGATTTCCTCTTCACTTTTCGCCTGCGGAACCGCAATGGTTTTCTCTAAATTGTTGTTGGTCAGAACGTGAAATGTCCCGAACTCGTGCAAAACGGGCTTTCCGTCGGTAAATTCCACCGTCAGCGAGCGTCCGTTGTGGTCGGCCAGCGAATAATGCAGGGGCATAAATTCCGCGTAAGGAATGCTGCGGCCCAAATGTTCCTTTACTTCGGCGACGGTGGCGAAATTGTCCAGTTGGTATTGCAGCCATTGCAATTCGTTCAGGCTGCTGCCGGCTTCCCTCGGCGGAAAACTGCCGTCTTCGTCGAACATGATGGCGGCGGTCAGCCCCGCCTCATTCATTCCGCCTATCGGAAATTCGCAACCGAACTGGTTGAACGTGATGCTGCTGTAACGGCTCCGCCATGTCAGCGGCTGTTGCGGCGGTTTGGTCAGCGTGAATTTTTGCAACCCGCGCGGGTTGAAAAAAAGATAGCCGTGGCCGAAATAAAAATCATAATTCTGCCCGAACAAACGGCTGCCGTTGACTGCGAAAGTCGTACACATCAATCGTTTCCTTTCGTTTTACAGAGTGATGGAGCTGCTGCGGAAATTTTCCGCAGGCCATAGAGCCAAGCCTCAAATTTACTTCTCTGCCGTGAGGGCTTCTCGCAAGAGGTCTAAAAATAAGAAGGATGAGGAGCGGGACGTGCCGTAGCGTTCTTATTTTGTCTCCGGTCAGTATATGCGGCGCATATGTTTAAAACAATAAAAATATCAATATTTATCAAATACATGCGATATATGCAAGCTTTGTAAGCTTATACGGGCATCATGTTTTCAGACGGCCTCTCCGGCATCTTTACCCAGCAATTCGAGCAGCTCCCCTTCGCTCAAAACCGCCACACCCAAGGCATTGGCTTTTTCCAGCTTACTGCCGGCGGCTTCTCCGGCGACGACGTAGTCGGTTTTTTTGGAAACGCTGCCGGAAACTTTACCGCCTGCGGCTTCGATCAAGGCTTGGGCTTGGTCGCGTTTGAGGGTGGGCAGAGTACCGGTTAACACAAAGGTTTTGCCTGCTACGGCTTCGTTGAGGCAGTCCCACGGGGAGGCTGCGCACTCTGAAAACACTTCATCTTGGTTTTCAGACGACGTTTGGGCGAAGAAGGTTTTCAGGTTTTCGAGCAGGGCGGCGTTTTGTGCTTCGCTGCGCCATGTTTGCCAGTCGGCAGGGAGGGCTTTGTCGGTTTGCAGGCCCTCTATGCTTTTGCCGGCGAGTTCCCATAAGGCTTGGGCTTTGTTTTCGCTGATTTTGAAACCGGGCAGGCGGGCAATCCAGCGTTGCGGCTCGGCGTGGCGGGCGGGTGGGATGGTAACCGCTTGGGTTTGCGGGGCAACGCCTGCGGCGAGCAGCTCATCTATCATCGCCTGCTGCGCGTCTTGGGCGAAGAAGTGGGCGATGGAGCGGGCGACGACGGTGCCGATGTCGGGCAGGCAGGCGAGGATGGGTTCGGGTGCGCGGCGGACGTGTTCCAGCGAACCGAATGCCTGCGCCAGCGTTTTGGCGGTGCGTTCGCCGACGTGGCGGATGCCGAGCGCAAACAGGAAGCGGGCGAGTTCGGGCGTTTTGCTGGCTTCTATGCCTGCGAGAATGTTTTCCGCCCACTTGGTCGGTTGTTTTTTGCCGTTTTGGGTGTTGGATTCAGACAGGTCGCCTGAAACCGTTTCGGCGTCGCCGTTTTCGTTTTCAGATGACGCTTTATCCGCCGTTTCCTTCATTTTTTGCAAGGTCGGGATGTCGAGGCGGTAGAGGTCGGCGAAATGGCGGACGAGGTCTTGGGCGACAAGCTGTTCGATTTGTTTTTGACCGAGTCCGTCGATGTCCATCGCTTTGCGTGAGGCGAAGTGGATTAAGCCTTGCGCGCGTTGTGCCTGACAAAGCATGCTGCCGCTGCATCTGGCGACGGCTTCGCCTTCTTCGCGTTCGATTTCGCTATGGCAGATGGGGCAATGGGTCGGCAGGCGGTAGGGCTTGTGTAGCGGAACGGATTGGGTTTGGTTGGCGGACGGTGTTTCGGCAAACAGGTCGTCTTGTTGATGTTTGAGGTCGTCTGAAACGGCAACGGTAGTTTTCTGCATCGGGCGGCGTTCGAAAATCACGCGCACGACCTCGGGAATCACGTCTCCGGCGCGGCGCACGACGACGGTATCGCCGACGCGCACGTCTTTGCGCGATACTTCGTCCTGATTGTGCAGGGTGGCGTTGGTGACGGTTACGCCGCCGACGAATACGGGTTGCAGGCGGGCGACGGGGGTAACGGCGCCGGTGCGCCCGATTTGCACGTCTATGGCTTCGACGACGGTCAGGGCTTCTTCGGCGGGGAATTTGTGGGCAATCGCCCAGCGCGGCGCGCGGGAGATAAAGCCGAGTTCGCGCTGTTGCGCCAAGCTGTTGACTTTGACCACCATGCCGTCGATTTCGTAGGGCAGTTCGGGGCGTTTTTGCTGCATTTGTTCGTAAAACGCCAATACTTCGTCGATATTTTTGAAACAGCCGAAATTGCCGTAGGGCAGGCTGAAGCCGAGCTCTTGGAAATAGGCGAGTTCTTGGATGTGTTCTTCCGCGACGAAACCGCCTTGCTGACGGGCGATGGAGTAGGGGAAAAAGTGCAGTTTGCGTTGCGCGGTGATGCGCGAATCGAGTTGGCGCAGGCTGCCGGCGGCGGCGTTGCGCGGGTTGGCAAAGGGTTTTTGCCCGTTTTCAGCTTGTCTTTTATTGAGAGCGGCGAAATCGGCTTTTTGCATCAGCACTTCGCCGCGTACTTCGATGAGTTCGGGCGTATTTTCACCGTGCAGTCGAAGAGGAATATTGGCTACGGTTTTGACGTTTTGGGTCACGTCTTCGCCTGTCGTGCCGTCGCCGCGCGTCGCCGCCTGCACCAATACGCCGTCGCGGTAAAGCAGGCTGATGGCGAGGCCGTCGAATTTGGGTTCGATAACGTATTCGGGATGGCCGCCGTCCAAGCCGTCGCGCACGCGTTGGTCGAAAGCGTACATTTCGGCATGGTCGAACACGCCGTTTTCATCTTGCGGGGAGAAGGCGTTGGTCAGCGACAGCATCGGCACTTCGTGGCGCACTTCGGCAAATCCCGCCAAAGGCTCGCCGCCGACGCGCTGGGTTGGGCTGTCGGGCAGCTTGAGCTCGGGATGGTTTCGTTCCAACGCTTCGAGTTCGCGGAACAATTTGTCGTATTCGGCATCGGGCACGCTGGGCGCGTCGAGGGTGTAGTATTCGTAGGCGTAGCGGTTGAGGAGGGCAGTGAGGTGTTTGATGCGTTGTGCGGTTGGATTCATGGCGGATAAAGGGATTTCAGACGGCCTGCGGTAGCGTGAGGCCGTCTGAAATCATGAAAAATAAAGGATAAAGACAGGCGGATTTTACCCGAAAAAAAGCGGATATGCCGTAACAGCATATCCGCTTTGCCGTGGGATTTCGGATTTAAGAAAACAGGCGCTGCGCCTGACGGCTGCCGGGTTTGATGCCGACTTTTTGCATTTCTTCCTGACGCGCCAATACATAACTGCGGACGTCTTTCAGCCATTGGGTCGAAAGCTCTTCCATTTTGTCGTTGACCAAATCCAAGCTCAGTTGGCCGGACAGTTTGACGGCCAAATCCATAAAGCGGTCGAAGGTTTTTTCCCCGGCCGGAATGTGGGGGATGTCAAACAGCATACTGAAGCCGCGGTAGGGCTGGTGCGACAGCAGCGACGGCGTAAACGGCGAATTGTCGAGCGTGGAAAGGCTGAACATGGTGTCGTTGTTGTTGCCGGGGAAGTGGAACTGACCATCTTCCGACAGGCGGAAGCCCACACTTTCTACCGCAGAGCGCAATTCGGTGCCGCTGATGCTGGAGCGGGAAACCAGATGGATGGCGATGGTCTGGTCGACGCGCGCGCAGAATTCGTCCAGCGCCTGCGCCACTTCGGTAAAGGCGGCGACGTCGGTGTGCATTACTTTGCCGCCCATCAGTTGGGCGAAAGTGTCAACCTGCTGGTTGAACAGTTCCAACTCTTCGCGCGAGGCCAAACCGTTGCGGCTGACGGCTTGCAGCCCCATGATGAAGCCTTGGTAGTATACGCTCGGAATCGGTTCGGCCACTTGGAAGCGGTCGTCCATCGTGCAGCCGATGATTTGGAAGCGGTGGCGGTTGGACAGGCGGGGCAGGGCGTGCAGTTCCTGCGCTTCGGTCAGGGCGATGTAGGCCAGATAGTCGAAGCGCGGGTCGAACCACGGCAGTTCGATTTGCACCAGCTCGTCAAGGCTGACCAGCGTGCGGCCGGCGTCGGGCGCAGATACGGCGGCGAAAATATCCTCGGTCTGCGTGGTCATTTCGTTGTTCAGGCCGATGGTGGTGTGTTTGACCGGTTCGTCGGTAAAGTCGTCTTCGACGGCGATTTCCACTTCGGGTTTGGTTGCGGCTGCTTGGGCGACGCGCGCGGCGAACAAGGCGTCTTGTTCCTGAAGGTTGCGCATGGCGGCATTTTGCTGCGGTTTGGCCGTTTTTCTCGACATCAGCCCTTTTCCGCCCGAGGCTTGCCGACCGTCGCGCACGTTGTCTGTTTTGCTGCCCAGCAGCGCGTCTTTGTCGGAATGGCCGAACTGTTCGCGTACCTGTTTGCGGTACTGGCTTTCCTGATACATATTGTAGGCGACGACGGCCAGAATAGCCACGAGGGCCAATACGATGAAATAAATCATAGTGAGTTGCTCTTAGAAAAGGTAAGAATTATCGGTTCAACCGCGTAAAGTTAAAAGAATACTCGGATTATAACGAAATTTGCCGCCCGCCGACAGCTTTATACGGGGCGGGGAGGCCGTCTGAAAAATCAGCGGCGGACGGGGAATCCCGCTGCTTCCAGCCGCGGCCAGTCGAAAAAATGGCCGGGGTCGGTTTTGCGGTCGGGGGCGATATTTTGATGCCCCGTTACCGCCTCTATCGGGTATTGTTCCATCAGTGCGGAGAGCAGGGGCAGGAGGGCGGCGTATTGCGCGTCGGTAAACGGCTCGAAGTCGCAGCCCTCTATTTCGATGCCGACGGAAAAACCGTTGCATCTTTCCCTGCCGTCAAAAGACGACACGCCCGCGTGGTAGGCCGTATCGTTGCAGGAAACGAACTGCACCGTCTCGCCCGTGCGTGCGATGAAGAAATGGCTGGATACGCGCAGGTTTTTGATGATGCTGTAAAACGGATGCTCCGCCTCGTCGATGCTGTTGGTAAAGAGTTTTTCCACCGCGCCCGTGCCGTATTCGAAGGGCGGCAGGGAGATATTGTGCAGTACCGCCAGTGAGATTTTTTCCCCTGCTTCGCGCGCGCAGAAATTGGGCGAAGATGCGCGGCGCGCGGGCTGCCACCAGCCGTTTTGCCAGAGGTTCGGTGTCGTATCCATGTTTTCAGACGGCCTTTCGTTCCCAAATCGGAGCGTTTATTATAAAACATCGGCAGTCAAACTGCTTTCGGTTATACTGTCGCCCGAATAAACAGGCACGAGTCTTATCTATGTTGAACAAATCGTTGAAATGGCTTGCTGTTTTTTTCGTTGCAGTGGCGGCAGTATTTGCCGCCTTGTTGTTTGTACCGAAAGACAACGGCAAAACCTACCGCATCAAGGTAGAGAAAAACCAAGGTATTTCCGCCGTCAGCCGCAAGCTGGCCGAAGACGGCGTCGTTTTCAACCGCTATGTCATCGTGGCTGCGGCCTATCTGACGGGGGCGCACAACGACCTGCGCGCCGGTTCGTACCGGCTGCCGGTCAAGATTTCCGCCTGGAACGTATTGAAAAAACTGCGCGGCGGCCGTCCCGATTCGGTTACCGTCCGCATCGCCGAAGGAATGCGGTTCGCCGACATGCGCTACGTTATCAACGACACGGAAGACATCGTGCACGAAACGCGCGGCTGGAGCAACGCCAAACTGATGCAGGCCGTGGCGCCGGAGGCGGCGGATATGAATCCGGAAGGGCTGTTTTTCCCCGATACCTATGAAATTGACACCGACAGCAGCGACATCCAGATTTACAAGTCCGCCTACCAGGCCATGCAAAACAGGCTGAAAGACGCATGGGAGGGCCGTCAGGACGGGCTGCCGTATAAGACGCCATATGAAATGCTGATTATGGCCAGCCTGATTGAAAAGGAAACCGCCCACGAAGACGACAGGGCGCATGTGGCGTCGGTGTTCGTCAACCGCATCGAAGCCGGTATGCGCCTGCAAACCGACCCTACCGTTATTTATGGTATGGGCGACGCGTATAAAGGCAAAATCCGCAAAGCCGACCTGCGCCGCGACACGCCTTACAACACTTACACCCGCGACGGCCTGCCGCCGACGCCGATTGCCTTGCCGGGCAAGGCGGCGCTGGAAGCGGCGGCGCATCCTTCGGCTGAAAAATATCTGTATTTCGTGTCCAAAATGGACGGTACCGGCCTGAGCCAGTTCAGCCACACGCTGAACGAACACAACGCCGCCGTCAGAAAATATATTTTGAAGAAATAAGGTGTTCGTATAAGACTTTGAGGTTTTCGGTCAACAAAGGCCGTCTGAAAACGTATAATTTGCGTTTTCAGACGGCCTTACACATTTATATATTATGAGTCAGCACATGAACCCCCGATTCATTACCCTCGACGGTATAGACGGAGCGGGCAAGTCCACCAACTTGGCCGTGATGAAGCAATGGTTTGAGGCCAGACGGCTTCCGGTATTGTTTACCCGCGAACCGGGCGGCACGCCCACCGGCGAAGCCCTGCGCGAAATCCTGCTCAATCCGGAGACGAAAGCAGGTTTGCGTACCGAAACGCTGTTGATGTTCGCAGCGCGCCAGCAGCATCTCGAAGACGTGATTTTGCCCGCGCTCAAAAACGGCATTCATGTCGTGTCCGACCGCTTTACCGACGCCACTTTTGCTTATCAGGGCGGCGGCAGGGGTGTACCGTTGCAGGACATTGAAACGCTGGAAAATTGGGTACAGGGCAGTTTCCGGCCTGACCTGACCCTGCTTCTGGACGTGCCGCTGGAAGTGTCGATGGAACGCATCGGCAGGGTGCGCGAAAAAGACCGTTTCGAGCGCGAGCAGGCGGACTTTTTCACCCGTGTGCGCAATGCATACCTCAGCCGTGCCGCCGCGAACCCCGAACGCTACGCCGTGATTGACGGCAACCGCAGCCCCGAAGCGGTCAGAACCAGCATCGAAGCCGCGTTGGACGCACATTTCGGCTTTATCGGACAAGCCGTCTGAAACGCATTCCGACTGTTGCAAAGATGCAAATCCCTGTATTCGCGGAACACGCGCCATGTTAAAATTACACGAAATTACACACCCCGCGGCAGGCGGGGAAGGCTTTTGGTTTCGTTTGGCGTTTCGGTTCCGAACCGGCAGGCGGAGTGCCGCAAGCCTTTGTTGTGTAATCCGTTCCGCCTGAAGCACGGTTTCAGACGGCCTGAACCTTTCATTACATTTCACAGGATATCCAGATGGAAGAATCATTAAAGGAAGCCGCACTGCGTTTTCATGAATTTCCCGTTCCGGGCAAAGTTTCCGTTACGCCGACCAAATCATTGTCCACTTCGCAAGACTTGGCATTGGCGTATTCTCCGGGCGTCGCCGCTCCCTGTATGGAAATCCATGCCGACCCGCAAAACGCCTACAAATACACCGCCAAAGGCAACTTGGTCGCCGTCATCTCCAACGGCACCGCCGTTTTGGGTTTGGGCGACATCGGCGCATTGGCCGGCAAACCCGTGATGGAAGGCAAAGGCGTATTGTTCAAAAAATTCGCCGGTGTGGACGTGTTCGACATCGAAATCAACGAAAAAGACCCGCAGAAACTGGTAGACATCATCGCCGCGCTGGAGCCGACTTTCGGCGGCATCAACCTCGAAGACATCAAAGCGCCCGAATGCTTCTACATCGAACGCGAACTGCGCAAACGCTGCAAAATCCCCGTATTCCACGACGACCAGCACGGTACCGCCATCATCACCGCCGCCGCCGTATTGAACGCCCTGCGTTTTACCGGCCGCAACATTGAAGAGGCGACTTTGGTTTGCTCCGGCGCGGGTGCGGCGGCGATTGCCTGTTTGAACCAGCTTCTGGCGCTGGGTTTGAAACGCGAAAACATTACCGTCTGCGATTCCAAAGGCGTGATTTACAAAACCCGCGAAGACAAAGACCGCATGGACGAGTCCAAAAAATTCTACGCGGTTGAAGACAACGGTCAGCGCGTCCTTGCCGATGCCGTCAAAGGCAAAGACATTTTCCTCGGCCTTTCCGGCGCGAACCTGCTGACGCCCGAAATGCTGAACACCATGAACGCCAAACCCATCGTGTTCGCCATGGCCAACCCGAATCCTGAAATCCTGCCGCCGCTGGCGAAAGAAACCCGCAGCGATGTGATCATCGGCACCGGCCGTTCCGACTTCCCAAATCAGGTAAACAACGTATTGTGCTTCCCGTTTATCTTCCGCGGCGCGTTGGATGTCGGCGCGACCACCATCAACGAAGAGATGAAACTGGCCTGCGTGTATGCACTGGCAGATTTGGCGATGGAAGAAGTCAGTGAAGAAGTGATTGCCGCTTACGGCAAAAAATTCGAATTCGGCGCGGATTACCTGATTCCGACCCCGTTCGACCGCCGCCTGATTTCCCGCGTGGCGGCCGCCACAGCCAAAGCCGCCATGGAAAGCGGCGTGGCGACGCGTCCGATTGCCGATTTGGTTGCCTACGCCGCCAAGCTGGAAGCCATGCAGCGCTAATCCGGCAGGGTAAGGCGAAATAAAGCAGGAGGCCGTCTGAAACAGGTTTTCAGACGGCCTCTTCGGTATCAATTTATATATTTTACATACGCTGCGGCTTTGTCGGCCGCTGCTATTCCTTCATGCGGAAAGAGTCGTGGCAGGCCTTGCAGCTTGCGGCCGCCTCACCGTAGGCCGCCTTGATTTCTTCCAGGTTGCCGCCTTGTGCTTTTTCATTCAGCTTTTCCACTGCGGCACGGAATTTTTCTTCCGCCGCCTTGAATTTTTCCGGATTTTGCCAGACGGCGGGCAGTGCTTCGCCGTTGCCTTGCGGGTCGGACTGGAAATGCTCGAACGGTTTTTTACTGCTTTCCGCAAACACCGCCGCCGCCTGCTTGAATTTTTCCACCTGGTAGACCTCGTCGCCTTTGATCATTTTCCTCATGCTGACATATTCGGGCATCATGGATTTGAACGCGGCGGTACGGTCTTCCGAAATCGGGCCTTTTGGTTGCGCGGGTTGCCCGCCGCCGCAGGCGCAGAGTATGAAGACGGCGGCCAGTGCCGGAACAAACGGCGTTTTTTTGATTTTCATGGTTTGGATTTCCTTGTGATGGTATGATTTATATCATTATTTATAAACGGGTTCAGAGGCCGTCTGAAAAAACTTCCCGCTTGGGTGCGGGCATGTGCAAGCCGGCTATGATACCCGAAATCATATTAAAAACGAAAGGAAAACAATATGGCGATTCTGATTACCGGTGCTTCGGCCGGATTCGGCGAAGCAATGTGCCGCGCCTTTACCGCGGCAGGCTTTAATGTTGTCGGCGCAGCCCGCCGTATGGAGAAACTACAGGCCCTTGCGGAAGAATTGGGCGGCAGCTTTTACCCGCTGCAAATGGATGTGGCCGACACCTCGTCCGTTCCCGCCGCGCTGCAAAGCCTGCCCGAAGGCTTCAAAGAAATCGACTGCCTCATTAACAACGCGGGATTGGCTTTGGGTTTGGACAGCGCCGACAAAGCCGATTTCGCCGACTGGCAGACCATGATTCAGACCAATATCGTCGGCCTGACCTTCCTGACCCGCCAAATCCTGCCGCAGATGGTCGAAAGGAAGAGCGGCTATATCATCAATATCGGTTCGATTGCCGGCAACTATCCTTATCCCGGCGGCAATGTTTACGGCGCGACCAAAGCCTTCGTGCGCCAATTCAGCCTCAACCTGCGCGCGGACCTCGCAGGCACGGGCATCCGCGTTACCGACATCGAACCGGGCCTGTGCGGCGGAACCGAATTTTCCAATGTGCGTTTCAAGGGCGACGACGAGCGTGCCGCCGGAGTATATGAAAACATACGGTTTATCCGCCCCGAAGACATCGCCGACACCGCCCTGTGGCTATACCGCCGCCCCGCGCATATGAACGTCAACACCATAGAAATCATGCCCGTGGCCCAGAGTTTCGGCGCACTGCCCGTCGTCCGCGAAATCCCGCCCGCTCCCGAACCGGAAAAAGTTTCGAAAAACAGAGCACCTCGCTGTTTGCCAAAATCAAATCTTGGTTTAAGTGAACCTAAGTTGGAAAACAGGCATAAGACCGTCTGAAAGCAATTTTATGGACACAATCAAACAAAAAATCCTTGAACAGGCACGCCGTGATGGCGTACAGGTAACCGCTTTGCGCGAGCAGGTGCTCGATATCGTTTTGCAGCAAAGCGGCGTGATTAAAGCCTACAACGTCTTGTCGCAGATGCAGCAGCAAAGCGAGGGCGTGGTTGCGCCGCCGACGGCCTACCGCGCCCTTGATTTTTGGGCGGAGCAGGGCGTTTTGCACAAAGTGGCGGCGGTCAACGGCTATATTTTGTGCAGCCACGCGCAGCACGAGTGCGACGACCAGTGCCACGACCACGAAGAAGCCGAAGCACACCACAGCGCGTTTATTTTGGTCTGCACCGAATGCGGCACGGCGGACGAGCAAACCCTGAGTCACGAATGGGCGGCATTGCGCGCAGGCGTTGCCGAAAGCGGCTTTGCGCTGAAAGAAGAACATGTTGTTTTAACTGGAATCTGTAAAAAATGTCAGAAGTGAAAAAAACCAAAGTCCACCTGATTTCAGGTTTTCTGGGAACAGGCAAAACCACCGCGCTTAAAAGCCTGATGGAGCAGAAAGATCCGAACGAGAAATGGGTCATCATCGTCAACGAGTTTGGTGAAATCGGTATTGACGGCGCGGTATTGAGCGACAACGGCATTCCCGTGGCAGAAATCGCCGGCGGCTGTTTGTGTTGTACCGCCGGCCCGCAAATGGGCGTAACCGTGCAGAAAATGCTGCGCGACGCCAAGCCCGACCGCCTGATGATTGAGGCAAGCGGACTGGCACACGCCGCCAGCGTCATCGACGAATTGAAAGCCAAACCGCTGGACAGCCTTTTGGAAATCGGCGCCGTCTTTACCGTCGTCGATCCGCGCCAGTTCATCAACCCCGATTACGCGCAGCAGGCGTTGTATAAAGACCAAATCGGCATCTGCGACGTATTGGTCGCCAGCAAAACCGATTTATGCACCCCCGAACAGCTTGCCGAATTTCACGACAAAGCGGCAAAACTGTTTCCGCCCAAAGCCAAAGTGGTCGAAGTCCAAAACGCACAACTCGACATCCAATGGCTCGATATTCCCGTTATCGAAAAATCACGCTACCGCCTCAAAGCCCTGCCGGACAACACGATGGGCTTCCAGTCGCAAGGTTTCACATTCCCCGCCGGACGCGATTTCGACGGCGAAAAACTGACCAACTTCTTCAACGACCTACCCAAATTCACAGACGGCCTCGTCCGCGCCAAAGGCGTGTTCCAAGTGCTCGGCACATGGGTGTGGCTCAACTGGGTGGACGGGCAATGGGGCGCCAACCAAGTCTCATGGCGGCGCGACTCGCGCTTCGAGCTGATTGCCAAGTCGTTTGACGCGGATTTGATTGAGAAGAAACTGCAAGAGGCTTTGGAGAGATAAGATTATTTGGAATGAGTTTGCATAGAGGATTGACATAACTAAAAGGCCGTCTGAAAAATCCGCTTTCAGACGGCCTTTCCATATTCGGGTAAAATGCAGCCTTTTGTATTACAGCCTGCGTTTCTTAAAAATGATAGAACTCAAAAATCTGACCCTGCAACGCGGCAGCAAGCTGCTGCTTGATAAAGCCAATCTGACTGTCAGTCCGCAGCGCCGTGTCGGGCTTGTCGGCAGAAACGGTACCGGCAAGTCCAGCCTGTTTGCCTTGATAAAGGGTGAAATCGCGCAAGACGGCGGGGATGTGTTACTGCCGGCGCATTGGAAGCTCGCGTCGGTGGCGCAGGAAACGCCCGCGCTGGACATATCCGCGCAGGATTATGTTTTGCAGGGCGACGGGGAATTGCAGCTTTTTCAGACGGCCTTACACGAAGCCGAAGCGAAAAACGAAGGCATGAAACAGGCCGAATATCATGCCAAATTGGAGGAAATCGATGCCTACAGCGCGCCCGCCCGCGCCGCCAAACTGTTAAGCGGCTTGGGTTTTTCCCAAGAAGAACACGGCCGGCCGGTTAAATCCTTTTCCGGCGGCTGGCGGATGCGCCTCAATCTGGCGCAGGCGCTGATGTGCCGCGCCGATTTGCTGCTGTTGGACGAACCGACCAACCATCTTGATTTGGAAACCGTGTTATGGCTGGAAAACCATCTGTCCGGCCTGCCCTGTACCCAAATCATCATTTCGCACGACCGCGATTTCCTCAACGCCACCACGACGCAGACCGTCGAACTTTCCGATCAAAAGCTCACGCTTTACGGCGGCAATTACGATTTTTACCAGGCCGAACGCGCCCGCCGCCTGGCACAACAACAGGCGGCCTACCTCAAACAGCAGGCGCAAATCAAACACCTGCAATCCTTTATCGACCGATTCAAAGCCAAGGCCACCAAAGCCGTGCAGGCACAGAGCCGCATGAAGGCCTTGGACAAGCTCGAACGCATCGCGCCGGCACACTTCGACAGCGGGTTTTCGTTTGAATTCGACAGCCCCGCCCACCTGCCCAACCCGTTGCTGCAACTGGACAAAGCCGATTTGGGCTATGGCGGCGAACCTGTTTTGCACGGCATCGACCTGTCGCTGGAAAGTGGCGCGCGTTACGGCCTTTTGGGGGTAAACGGCAGCGGCAAATCAACCTTTATCAAAACGCTGGCGGGCGAACTGAATGTCTTGTCCGGCCGGATTGTCCGCTCGGACAAGCTCAATATCGGTTATTTCGCCCAGCACCAGCTCGACACCCTGCGTCCCGACCAAAGCCCGCTGTGGCACATCCAAAAACTCAGCCCCGACGTGCGCGAACAGGAAATCCGCAACTTCCTCGGCAGCTTCAACTTTGTCGGCGATGCCGCCCTGCAGAAAACCGAACCGTTTTCCGGCGGCGAAAAGGCGCGGCTGGCGTTGGCGATGATTGTGTGGCAGAAACCTAATTTGCTGCTGCTGGACGAGCCGACCAACCATCTCGATTTGGACATGCGCCACGCACTCACGCTCGCACTGCAAAGTTTTCAAGGCGCGCTGATTGTCGTCTCGCACGACCGCAGCCTGCTCGAAGCCACCACCAACAGCTTCCTGCTGATAGAACAAGGCCGTCTGAAAACGTTTGACGGCGATTTGGAAGACTACCGCCGTTACCGTTTGGCACAAGAAAACGCCGCCGCCACGCCCACCGCTTCGGCGCAAAGCCGCAACCGCAAAGACGCCAAGCGCGTCGAAGCGCAAATCCGTCAAGAAAAAGCCCGCCTTGGCAAACCCTTGCAGCAGAAAATCGACCAAGTCGAAAAAGAGATGGCCGCCCTTAGCGAAATTCAGACGGCCTGTGAAGCATTTTTGGCACAGGAAGACACCTATTCCGATGCCAATAAAGCCAAATTGCAGCAGACCCTCGCGCAGCTTGCGGAAACTAAAGTAAAATTATCCGAATTAGAAGAAAGCTGGCTCGGCTGGCAGGAAGAATTGGAGCAGGTTCTGGCGCAGATTGACGCGCAATACGCCCAAACCGCCCTCTGACCGGCAGCCGCAAAAAATATCAAAAACTGTGTTTGGATATCGCTGAAATTTAACTTTTCGTCATTGCCGCCGCGTAGGCGCGAACGATAGCGGTAACGAACTTACATAACTGATAACGATAGTTAAAAATCAACGCAATATCCGAACACAGCCATATAAAAAGGCCGTCTGAAAACGCCTGACACACGGAAAACAATATGTCTTCGATAATCAAATCAAGCGGATGCCTGCTGGCTTCCGCATTCGTACTCGGGCTGCCGCCATACTCGGCGGCGGCCGTCTATACCTGCATATCCGCTTCGGGCGGCAAAACCTATACTTCCGAACGCACGTCTGCTTGCGAAGCAGGCGATTTGCCGCGTATCGGCAGCTACCAAGGCTACCGTTTGAAAGAAGCGAAAGCCAAGCCGGAGAAACGCAAAACGAAAGCGGCCGGACAAAGCAGGCGCAGCGGACGGGAAACGAGGCCCATTCCGGCGAAAAACAAGAGGCCGTCTGAAAAAGGCCGCGGCTATTCCGGTTTCCCGGCAACAGACAACTGAACGGACGACGTTAATGAACATTTTATTCAAAACTTCTTTTGCGGCGGTACTCGCCTTGGCCGCGGCGCAGTCAGCCGAGGCCGGTTCGAAAATCTACACTTGCGAAATCAACGGGGAAATCGTGTACACCTCGCGGGCATCGGGCAACTGCCATTCCGCCGATCTGCCGTCCATCGGGCGTTACAGCAGCAGCCGTTACGACAGTCCGATGCCGTCTGAAATACGGACCCAGCCGGAACCGCAATACCGTCCCGTACAGAAACGCAGCGCGGCAAGGGTGGGTATGCCGAAGCCCCAGCCGGTGCAGCAGGCTCCCGTTATCGCCGCGCCGAAATCGCCCGGCAACAGTTCCCGCCGCGCCATTCTGGAGCAGGAGCTGGCCAACGAACGCAGAGCGCTCTCCGACGCTCAGAAATCCCTCGCGCAGGCGCGCGGCGCGAAAGGCGGCAGCATCGACCAGCAGCAGATCAGTACACTGCAAAGTTCCGTCCTCGACCGCCAGCAAAACATTCAAGCCTTGCAGCGCGAGTTGGGCAGGATGTAGCGCAGGGCGGGGCAGTTGCCTCGTTTGATGGGCTTGAGGCCGTCTGAAACTGAGTTTTCAGACGGCCTCTCCGTTTATTTAAGCGGGTCAAATCAAACGCATCCGCCGTTATTTGTTTTCCTGCCCGTCTTTGGCCTGCACGGGATAAACCAGCAGCAGCGGATTGGCTTTAATCTGCGCCCACACGCTGTTGAGTAACTTGGAAATGCTGCTGATTTTGGTTCCGCGCGAGCGCAGGGCGACGAACAGGGCCAGTGTGAAGCTGACCATAAGGTTCACCGCGCCGATGGCGAGCACGCCTGCCAACCCCAATAAGAACGCTTTGGCGCCCAAGTTGCCGCTGACAACGGCGTAACCCAAGTTGGCCGATGAGAAGGCGACATGACGGATGTCCAGCGGCAAATCGAGCAGGTGGCCGAAAAATCCGGTCATGCCCAGCAGCATGCCGAAAATGAAATTGCCCGTCAGCGAGCCGTAATGCCGGTGCATATAGGCGGCGAAAGCGTGGCGCGCTTTGGCGGGCATGATTTTGCGCAGCAGCGGGTTGATGGTCAGCCGATTGCGCAAATCCAGATAGTCGGCGCGGTTGTCGAAAAATCCGGCGATGATGCCCGAACAGAACAGCCACAGTCCGGCAATGGCGGCATACCACAGGGTCGGCTGGGTGATGATGTCGACCGATTTCATCTGATAAGCGACCGTATGGGCGTCCAACAGCGGCTGCTGAGTGTTGGCGGCATAGGCGGCGGAAACGATACAGGCCAGCAGGATGGCAATCGTAACGTTGCCGAACACGGCCACGCTTTGCGAGCGGCACACGTCAATCAGCAGCTTGGCGAGCTTGTTTTCCACCGCGCGGCCGCGTTCGTTCAATTCGACCTGTTCGGCAAAGCTGGCGGCGGTCATGGCGGGCTGTTTGGTGGCGACGGTGCAGTGCAGCATGTGTATCAGCATAAAACCGATGCCGTAGTTCAAACCCGACAATACGGATGTGGCGAACTGGCCGAAACCGAGCGTGCCGATATGGATTTTATGCAGCGCCATCAGGGCGATCAGAATGCCGCCGCCCGCCGCGGAAAAAAACATATTCAGATATTCGCGCTTGTTGCGGGTGATGTAGTGTTCGCCGTGCTGGCTTTTGTTTTCGGTGATGCTTTTTGCCAGCATCCTGATGCTGCTTCTGCGCAGGTAGCGCGTGCTGTACTGCTCTACGGCGGCATAGGTCAGCGAGTGCAGCAGGGTGAGTTTGAAGCGGTTGTTTTCGGGGTGGGTTTGGATGTCGATGAGCAGTTTCAGCCGGTCCAAAGTCTGTTGCAAACGTTCCAGCAGGTGCGCCACCTTGACCGACGAACCGGAACCGGCGCCCGTCCCACGGCGGCGCAGGTAGTCAATCTGCGTGCGGCATTGGTCGAACATGACCTCCAGGTGGGCGGTGTCGTAGGGGGCGGTATCGTTGCAATAGTGTTCGGTCAGTTTTGCCGTTTCCCGTTGTAAGGCGACGAAGGCGGAATCGGCTTCCAGCAGTTTGGGCGCGAGGCGGATTAAATCGGGTTCGAGCGCCTCGGAGGCAATCCATATCGCCAGCATTTCCATCGCGCGCAGCCTTGCCTGCACAAGCTGCCTTGAGGCCGTCTGAAGCAGGGCCGCGTCGGTATGCCGGCGCAGCAGCCGGGAAAGCGCCAGCCATTGTTTCAAACTGATCTGCTGCAACCATTTTTCGTCGTTTTCGGAGTGGAACAAATACAGGAAGACTTCGCGCAGATTGCCGAAGTCTTTGTAGGAAGGGCTGAACCGCTCGTAGATGCGGATGCTCATTTCGCGGGTAAAGCTGTGGCGAGAAAATATACCCAGTTTTACCAAGGCGGGGTAAACGTGAACTTGCGCCAACCAACCGTAAAAGCGTTGGCTGAATTGCCGGCAAAGGTTTTCGTCTTGTTCGAGGGAGTTGAGGAGCAGATTGAATCGGACTGAGGCCCGTTTTTTGCCCCCTTGGCGGAGAAATTCTATTAGTGCGTTGAGTATTAAAACAAAATCGGTATCAGGCAGATGTTCGGCCAACATCGGGCCGAGGTTTTGTGAAGTGAGTTTTTTCATGTCTTCATTATTTCATAGAACACGGTATGAGCCAAGTTGATTGTAAAAATTAATAAATGCAATAAATAAAATTATAAATCAAGTATTGACTATTTGAACTAGTTAAAAATTTTAAGCGTATGAAATATATAAAAAATAAAAACCGTTAAGATTTTGTAAGCGATATGCTTTTGTCAAAACGGATTTTGCGGTTTGATTTAAGTCATTATATTTTGTGTGTTTAATCAATAAAATAGTCGGATTAATACAAAATATTGATTGATGGGCGACGGTATTCCGTCGCCGGACAAGGAACACGAAATGCGGAAAATTCCCGAATTGGTTTGTCCCGCCGGTAACCTGCCCGCTCTGAAAACGGCGGTGGACAACGGTGCGGACACGGTATACATGGGGCTGAAAGACGCGACCAATGCGCGTAACTTCCCCGGTTTGAATTTCGACATGAAGTCGGCGCGGGAGGGCGTGGCCTACGCCCATGCGCGCGGACGCAATGTGCTGATGGCGATTAATACGTTCGCACAGGCCGGGCAGGTGGCGCGCTGGTATGCCGCGGTGGATACGGCGGCAGAGCTTGGCGCGGATGCGGTAATTGTCGCCGACCCCGCCGTTATGGCCTATGTGGCGGAACGGTATCCGAACCTGCGGCTGCACATGTCGGTGCAGGGGTCGGCCACCAATTACGAGGCCATCAATATGATGAAGGAGCTGTTCGGCGTCCGCCGCGCCGTGTTGCCGCGCGTGTTGACCGTGGATCAGGTCAAACACGTTATCGACAATACCGATGTGGAAATCGAAGTGTTCGGTTTCGGCAGTTTGTGCGTCATGGTGGAAGGGCGCTGCATTTTATCGAGTTATGCGACGGGTGAATCGCCGAATATGCAGGGCGTGTGTTCGCCGGCGAAGGCCGTGCGCTGGGAGCAGCTTCCCGACCGTATGAACGTGCGGCTGAATCAGGTATTGATCGACCAGTACAAACCGGACGAACCGGCCGGTTATCCGACCCTGTGCAAAGGCCGTTTCGAGGTGAACGACGAAACGTATTACGCGCTGGAAGAACCGACCAGCCTGAATGTTTTGGAAATGTTGCCCGAACTCATCAAAATCGGCGTTTCCGCCATCAAAATAGAAGGCCGCCAGCGCAGCCCGATGTACACGGCGCAAGTAACCAAATCGCTGCGTCAGGCCTTGGATGCGGCCGCCGCCAATCCGGAGCATTTCAAAGTCAATCCGCTATGGAACAATGCTTTGAGCAAAGTTTCGGAAGGGCATCAGACTACTTTGGGCGCGTACAGCCGCCCGTGGAAATAAGGGGAAAAGGATGAATCCAATGAAATTATCGTTGGGGCCGGTTTTGTTTTTCTGGCAGAAGGAAGCGCTGTTGGAATTTTACGCTTCCATGCTGGATGCGCCGGTGGACACGGTTTATTTGGGCGAAGTGGTGTGCTCGCGCCGCCAGAAAATGCGCTTTGCCGACTGGTTCGGGCTGGCGGAAGACTTGGCCGACAGCGGCAAGGAAATCATCCTTTCGTCGCAGGTTCTGCTTGAGAGCGAATCCGACTTGAAACGCCTGCGCAAAATCACCGGACAGGACAAATTCAAAGTCGAAGCCAACGACATGGGCGCGGTCAAGCTGGCGCGCGAACACGGCATCCCGTTTGTCGCCGGTGCCAGCCTGAATATTTACAACGAATCCACGCTGGACGTATTCCGCAAACTGGGTACGTTCCGCTGGATTGCGCCGTCCGAGTTGAGCCGAGACAAGGTTGCCGCCATCGCCGCCGTTTCAGACGGCATCGAAACCGAACTTTTCGCCTGGGGCAAAATGCCGCTTGCCTATTCGTCGCGCTGCTTTACCGCGCGGCATTACAACCTGAACAAAGACGGCTGCGAATTCCGCTGCCTCGATTACGAACAAGGCATGGATATGAATACCCGCGAAGGCAAACCGTTTTTAACCATCAACGGTATCCAAACCATGTCTTACGGCTGCCAAAACCTGCTGCCGCACCATGAAGATTTGCGGCAAATCAGCGTGAATATGCTGCGCCTGTCACCGCAGATGCACGGCATGACCGAAATCATCCGCCTGCACCGCGACGTGTTGGATGGCAAAGCCGCATGGGCGGACGTACGGCCCGAATTGGAAAAACTGGCCGCCGGCACGCTGGTGGACGGCTATTGGCGCGGACTGCCCGGTATCGAAGCCGTAAAGGAGGAATATTATGGCGCTGCCTGAAATCGTACTGCCGAAATGGATGGGCAGAATCGGCGCGAAACTGCCCGGCAAACCGCCGCGTTTCATACTGGTGTCGGCGTTGAACGCCATGTTGAAAAAAGGGCTGCTGCCTGCCGATATGGAACTTTTCGCCGGAAGGAGGTTCGAAATTGAAGTACTGGATGCGGGCATCACAGTCCGTTTCAGTGCCGACAACCAAAAATTTACCGACGATAATTTCAACGGCACGCCCGATTTGCGGCTTGCCGCCAACGGCATCGACTTCATGCGCATGATGATGCGCGAAGAAGACCCCGACACCTTGTTTTTCAACCGCAAGCTGCAAATCGAAGGCGACACCGAGCTGGGCCTGATAACCAAAAACCTGCTCGACAGCGTCGATTGGCCGTTTGGAGGCTGGTTTCTGAACAAGGGAGCTTCTTCTTAGAGACTGGGAACATACCGACCGAGGCCGTCTGAAACGTTTTCAGACGGCCTCATCACAATCAAGGGCGCGATACTCGCGGCAGCGGCGACAAGCCGCCCATATACAACCTGACACCGACAACAGGAGCCGTCATGAAAACCCATTCCTCCACTTCGGCAGCACCCGACGAAACCGCCTCGTACGCGCAAGACGGTCTGACCGCCGAATTTTACCGCGGCAGGCAGGATGCCGTTTCCGACCAGGCCGTCATCATTCTCGGCGGCAGCGACGGCAACTTTAAGACCACGCAGCAGTTTGCCGCCGCCTTTGCCGACCACGGCTTGAACACGCTGGCGCTGCCTTATTACGGGCAGCCGCATCTGCCTAAGGATTTGGCGCAGATTCCCGTCGAAACCGTCGAAACTGCGGCGGGCTGGCTGCACCGGCGCGGCTTTACCCGTATCGGCATCTGGGGCATTTCGATGGGGGCGCAACTGGCGCTGCTGGCCGCCAGCCTGATTCCGGCGATAGGCCGGGTTGCCGCCGTCAGCCCGCTGGACGTCTGCGTACAGGGTTTGCAGGTTTCGCCCCGCAAACGACTGCTCGATTGCTCGGCCTTCACATGGCGCGGGCAGGACCTGCCGTATTGCCCGTTGCGGATGAACAGGCGGCGGGTCTGGCGCGACAGCCTGAAAAGCCTCGGCCTGAATATGCGTTCCTGTTATCGAAGCGTGGCGACGGCGGCGGAGGAAGCCCGCATCAAGATAGAAAACATCAACGGCGCCATCCTGCTGCTGACCGCGGGATACGACCTGATGTGGCCCGCCCATCCGTCCGCCCAGCGCATGATGCGGCGTTTGCAGCGCAAACATTTCGCCCATCCTTACAGCGAGCAGAGTTACCTTCATGCCGGCCATTTCCTGTTTCCCGACCTGCCGCATATCAAGAAACCGTTTGCCGCAACCCCTCTCGTTTATGCGAAGGAACACGCGCGCAGCAGTCGGGATGCGTTTGAAGCAACGGTACGGTTTTTCAGAGAGTGGGCGGATTGATATTTTTATTGTTGAGGCCGTCTGAATCTTCATAATTTTAAAAACGGTATCTCAAATTCAGTGCGATTTCATTCTGTCGGTAAACATAAAAATCCGAATTGCTGCGGCTGACCGTCCGCTTGAATCTTAATTCGGGAGAGATGTTTTTAAACTGCCATTTCGATGCGCCCAAAGCGGCGGTGAAAATGGTCTGCCTGTCGCGGCGGCGTTCGCCGTCGGTGTGGTAGCTGCCTTCGTCGTAGCGGCTGAGGCGGTGAAGGGCGGCGGCGTTGAGATAGATACCGTTGCCGAAAATTTTATAGCCGCCGATACGGGCGGTGTATTCCCTGCTGCGGGCAAACGCGTCGGGATACTTGCGGCGGGTAAGGTCAATGCCGCCGAACAGGCCGAGGCCGTCTGAAAACGTGTAGCCCAATCCTGCGCCGGAAGTATAAAGGCTGTAGTCGCTGTAATATCCGCGCTCGCTTTCCAGATATTTGACCCGTTTACCTTCCAGTCGGGCGTTGACCGACCATTTTCGCCCCAGATTCCGTTCCCAGTTTATATCCGCGCCCCATGCGCGGTAACGGCTGCGGCCGCCGCGAAAGTAATGTTCGAAATACGGGGTCAGCGTCAGGTTGTCGTCGGCATCGGCGTATTGGTAGCCGGCGGACAGCAGGGCGGTGTTGTCACTGTATTTTTCAATCGGTTCGCTTTGGGTGTCGGCGCGGTCAAATCGGCTGCCGTAGGCAATAGGGCGCAGGATGAGGTTGTGATGGCTCTTGAGAGGAACGGATTTCGAGGCGGCGGCGCTGTATTGCCAAAACGCCGAGCCGACGGGCTTGGGCAGGGAGCGGTAGCTGAAACATTCGCCCATCAATTCGCCCACGCATTCGCGTTTGCCGTTGCCTTGATTGATGTTGTCGCTGTAACCGCGCCCGACGGAAATATCGCCGTGCCAGCGGCTGCGTTTGTCAAGGATGTCGAGATAGTTTTGCACCGTCTCTTTGGTTTCAGACGGCATCCCGCCTTGCAAAACCTTTTCGAAACCGGCTTTTGCTTCGCGGGTCTGATTGTCTTCACCGTACAGCCGTGCCAGTTCCAACCCTATGCGGACATCGTCGGGCGCAGCCTGTTGCGCCGCTTTCATCTTTTCCAGCGCGCCGGAAACATCGCCTTGCGAACGCGCCAGCAGCCCCTCGGCCATCAGCACCAGATGCGGTTTGTGGCCGGAAAGGGTGTGGTAGTGCGTCAGAAATTCCCTCACTTTGCTCCACTGCCTGTCGTTGACCGCGTAATAAATGCCCAAGGCCAAATCGTGTTCTGTGTGCGGCACATGATAAGTCTCGCCGCCGATGTCAATGCGGCTTTCATCTGAAAGGCCGTCTGAAAACGCTTCCGCTTCCTGATACTGCCTGATTTGACGCTGAACTCCGTCGCGCAGCATACGGGTGTCGTCATCGTCGGCAAAGGCGGGGATGGAAAGGGGGAGCAGCAGGGCAAACAGGCAGGCGCGGTTTTTCATTTCGGGTTTCCACAATATAGGGGAAGCCGAATCACATCATCGGCTTCCCCATCCTTAAAATCCATCGGCGATCCTTTTGAATACATGTTTTCAGACGGCCTCAACGCTTGCGTCCGCCAAATGCCACATCGTCTGCCGCACCTGCTTTACGGGTGGCGATACCTGCCATTGCTGCCGCGCCTTTGCCGTAGAATTGGCCCTTCATACCTTGGGCGGTATCGGCAAACGTGCCTTTGGTGTTGTCGATTTTCGCTTTATCGAAGCTGATCCTGTCCGCGCCGCGCGCAATCTGGCCGCCCATCGTTCCTTGAGTTGTCGTACCGAATTTTGCCGTAACCGTGCCGCGGTAGAAATCGTTTGCGCCGGGCGTGTGTTTGTTGATGCCGACCACATCGTAGGTCGCCGTTGCCAAGCCTTGAGTCCGTCCGGTCGGATTGTCGCCGGCATACCATACCGTGCGGCGGACGTCGGCCATGTTCAGGTTGGTGCTGTTTTGAACAGGCGTACCCGATGCGCGCGGCGCCCATTCGCCGAAGTAAACGCCGCTATTGTCAGGCAGGTTTTTGACTTGGCCGATGACCAGGCCGCCGAATTTCGGCGCGATGGGCAGTTTGACATCGGTAATCTGGCGCACGGAATAAACATCCACATTCGCTGCGCGTTTTTCATACCAGACTTGGCCCAGCGTCGGATTGGTAAAGAACGAAATGACGGGATTGACGTCTTTCACCGTCAGATAAGTCGGATTGGCCAAACCGTTTGCCGTGCCGTTGATATTGGCTCCGTTAATCGGCCTGTTGCCGTATTTTTTGTTGATGCGTTTGACGGGGCCGTCGCCGATGTTGATGCGGATGGAACTGTTGTTGATTCTCAAAGCCGCTTTGCCTGCGCCAAACGGTATGGCGGTGGAAGGCTGCCTCGTATCGATGGTGTTGTAGTTGGAAGATTCGCCTGTCGGAGCGGCGGAGACGGTTGCAGATGCGGCCAGTGCCAAAGCTGCGGCCAATAATTTCAGTTTCATGGCTATCACCTTTTAGATTAAAGAATACGCCGTTTGCGGAACAGCGCAGCCGTTTTGCGTTTCAGCGCAAAATGTTGCGGCGGGGAGTGTTCGTTTGGGTTGGGGCGACCCGTCGTTATTCTTTGTAAGGCAGCGGCATGGAAACAGTGTTTGTAAATATTTTTGTAAATTTTATCTTTTCTAATTATGAAAATGAATATTAATACCGTTTGTATATATAATCAACCGTTAATCAGTGGATGTTGTGTCTAGTTTTGTAAAATCTTAAAGAAAATAACTTATGGTAGAACCGGATAGAAATATCCATTTGAATTTACTAGAGCTAAACCACTTATATCGAACTGTTTATTAGCCTCGTCATTCCCGCGCAGGCGGGAATCCAGACCCATCCGCACGGAAAGTTATCGGATAAAACGGTTTCCTCAATTCCACGTTCTGGATGCCCGCCTGCGCGGGAATGACGGTTGATAAGTAGGTAGCAGGCCTTGTATCGATGTAAGTGGCTTAGCTATACAAAAGGCCGTCTGAAATTTTCAGACGGCCTCTCAAGCATTGTCCTGTCAAAATTTGCCTGTAAACCCAACGGTAACCGCCCGTCCCGGTGCGGGGATGGGGACGTTGGACATGGGGTCGAGATAATAGCGGTTGGTCAGGTTGCTGACGCTGAAGTTCATGCTCAGATTTTTGCCGAAGTTGTAGCGTCCGTAAGCATCCAATACCAAGGCGGAACGCCAGTGGTAGGGGCGGCCCGATGCCTGCATAATCCGCGCCAGTCCTTGCCGTGCCAGTTCGTCCTGCTGGCCGGTATCGACGGTGCTGTGGTAGATGCCGCGCATACCCAGTTCCAGTCTGTTGTTGAAGCGGCGGGTGCCGACATCGAGGTTGAGCGAGTATTTCGGCTGCATGGTTTGATAGAAACGGGTGGCGCCGAAGCCGCCGTCGATACATTCGGGAATGCGGTTGTTATAGACGTCGTAGTTGAAGGCGGTCGATTTGTCGCAGGTACGCTGCTTTAAGCGGTAGTTTGCGCCGAACGAGGCAAACCATTTGCCGCTGTCGATACGGCTTTGCAGTTCGATGCCGCTGGTTTGTTTCTTGTCGTATTGGGTCAGGTTTTTGTTTTCGGTAATATCGATGGCGTTTTTGATGGTGTTGTTGTAGTAGGTCAGGCGGATGTTGCCGTGTTTCAGCCGTTGCCAGTAGGGGGCGAAATTGAAGGAATAGCCTGCTTCCCAGTTGGTACTGCGTTCGGGCTTCAGGTTGAATTCGGTATTGTAGGCTTCCAGCAGGTTGACGTTGGTGGTGGTCGCTTCGTAAATACTGGGGAAGCGGGTTGCCTGTGCGAAACGGGCGAACAGGCGGCTGTTGTCGGTCAAATCGTAGCTGACGGCGATGACAGGCGACCATGCGCTGGCTTTCAGGTGTTTGGGCATGGGCCATACTTCGTCTTCGTTAGCGGGCTTTTTATAGAGGCGGTGACCACCGGTACTGCCCATCGTAGTCGCCCGCTCTTTTTTTTGCAGATAGGGTGTTTTAACATCATCTATTGCAGCATTGGTTAAATATTTGAAATAGCTGCCTTGCAATCCCTGCGGATTGTTTACTTTTTCATTAAATTGCCCTTGCGCGAAAACCGGCCCTTGATATTTGCCGTCGATATAGGGCGTATAGATTTCTTTTTGCCGGTAAACGGCTTCGTCGTGGTTGAAGGACGGGTTATCTACCTGTGGATTGTCGCCGTTTGCGTTGGCATAGATGACCTCGCCGGTCTGCCTTTCTCCGTTAATCGAATATCCTTTATCGTTATAGTCATAACCGTATTTGTTGCGGAACTCGTTTATCAGACGATTTGACTCGTCAACATCTTCGGTTCTCAGGATTTTCCGCACATCGTCCGCTTCTTCTTTATTTGCAATCAGTTCGTAATAGGGGATATAGCTGCCGAGGATATAGCCGTCCGAGCTTTTCCCTCCTTGCAAATCGACGGAATAAAACGGATCTTTCCTCGACCGCCTTGCTTTTGCCAAGGCATCGTCGTAAGCCCAGAATTTGTCGTAGCGTATGCCTGCCTGAATGTTCAGGCGGTCGGTTGCCTGCCAGTCGAAAGCGACTCCCGTGCCCCATTCGTGGCGGCGTCCCGCCCTCGGGCCGGCAACGGCTGTGGCGGCTGTGGCGGCACCGATGATGTCGAAGATATCTTTGTCGTTGCTGGTGATTCGGTTGGATTCGTCCAGTTTTTCATATTGGACGTTGGCGGAGAGGGTCATGGCGAGCTTGTCGGTCAGGCGCATGCGGTTGCTGATGTCGGCGCCGGTACGGGTGGCGCGGGTGCGCTGTTCCACGCCTGATTTGACGCGGTATGCACCGGGTACAGGAGGCGGATCTTTCGGCTCTTCGGCAGGAACCAACCCTTCGGCAACCAGCTCGCGGCAGCCTATGCCTTCGCTGATGTGCCTGCCGATAAATTCGCTGGGAATTTTATTGTGGACGAAGCAGTTGGCCCACTTGTCGTATTCCTGATCTCCGTAGGTAACGGCCAAATCCGGCCCGCCACTTTGATGGCGGGAACCGGTGGTTTGGGTGCGCCAGATATTGGCCTGCAAGTCTATCCAGCGGCTGCCTTCGGGTTTCCATTCGTAGCCGATTTTATGGCTTTTGGTGTCGATGGTGGAATTGAGCGTTTGTGCAGGTATGACCAGCGGAGGCCTGCCGGTGAAGTTGAACTCGTTGCTGAAGCCCAGCAGTATGGCGTTGTAAAAGGGGTTGTTTTCGCCGAAACGGACGCGGGTGCGCATATGGCCGAGGCTGATTTTCTGATTATTGGGCAGATACCAGTTGTTTTTCAGCAGCAGGCTTTTGTTCGCAACGTTGCTGTTGAACACTTCTTCGCCGGGGCGGTAGAGCTTCGCCATGTTCGGTATCATGGTCGCGCCCGTATTGCCGAAATCCGCATTGTCGGGGTCGTATTCCGGATTGTTCAGATAGCCGCCCGCCCCGCGTTTGCCGCTGAAGTAATTGCCTTTTTTGCGGTCGCTGTAAGCAATCAGGCCGTCTGAAATATCGGTTTTAAACGCCGCCGAAACCATGCCCGAGCGGTCGTCTTTGAAATTGCCGATTTTGCTGCCGCGGCTGCGCGGCGGGTTTTTCTCTTGGAAATCGAGTGCCTGATAAGGTTCCAACGTTCCGGCAACCGCGCCCGCCGCCCCGTCTGCCGTCGGCCTGCTCGGAATGGTGCGGTAGTCTTCCACACCGAGGTATTGCAAATTATCAACGCGGGGCTTGGCCGTATTGCCCGAAAAACTGCCTTTTATCTGGATACCCCATTTTTTCCCTTCGGGAACAATATCTTCCGGTTCGATGGTTTGAATGGCGACCGAGCCGCCCACCCCTGATTTGACACCACGCGTCATCGACGGCCCTTTTTCTACCGCAATACTGCGGAACAGGGCGGGATCGACATAGTTTCTGTCGGCAACGCCGTAATTGTTCATCCATACGTCGACGGTCTGTTCCGTTCCGTCAATGGTAACGGGGATACGGCCTTTTCCGGCGATGCCGCGGATGCTCGGCGTAATCGCGCTGCCCGCATTGCGCGTATTCATGTTGTACACGCCGTTGAGCCCCTTGAGGATGTCGCCGGCGGCATCGGGGCGGTAGCGTTCGAGGTATTCTTTGCCGAGATAGGCGTTGGAGACGTTTTTGCTGTATTGCTGCGCTTCACCTTTCTGGTCTTGGGTCAGGCGTTTGCCGCGGACTTCGATAGTGTCGAGGACGGCGGTGTCGGGGGTAGCCGCATCTGCTGCCCACAGGTGCGGGCTGTGCCACAAAATACTGAGGCAGGCGACGATGGTTTTGAAGGTGAGGGGATGGTTTCTCATGGATATACTCCCAAGTGTTGTTTTCCAAGGTAAACCGACTCGGATTTCAGCCGCGAAAGCGAGAAATTTCGAATGGCCAGTTCGTCCTGGATATGTTGCGCGCAGATTATTCTGCGGCGGACAAAGACAAATGAGGAGTAGTGGTTTGTGGAATATTATGGTTCGGATAGGGTATTTTCAATCAATAAAAACGCCCCTCCGTTGATTTATGAATATTATATGATTTGAAAATATTTTATAAGTTTTGTCCCCTTATGTGGATTTTTATGGATAAACGGATTTCTGTCTGTATGCGTAAATGTGATATTACAAGGGGGGAAGAAAAAAGGGGATTTTTCTTTGGTAAGAAAAATATTTCAAAAATACTCAAGTTTAACAAAATCTAGCACTTATTTCCTTTCTCTATATTGTTATTTGTCATGGGTTATCAGTTCCAAATGCAAGTATAGTTTAATGTGGTGATTATGAACTTGACTATTACAGTATTTGTGAATAGGTATATTTCTACATTTTTTGACTTAGCGGGGTTCGTTAAAGCATAGTATGATGTTTTCCTAATTATCTTAATTACGATTGATAAATCATATTTCGAATGGATAGTTTAAAGTATAGATAATATATTGTGATTTACGAATAAGATATTGTTATGAAATGTTGATTTTTATCATAAAATGATATTGCTGATATTGTGTTGAAATTTGAGATAAAAAGAGTTGGTATGTTAAGACATTACCAACTCTTTTTATTGAATAGAAAGGTGTTATGATGTTCCAATAAATATAATCATCTGGAAAAACGCTTAACCAATCCTTCTCAAACATTCACGGTCTCGGCTACTTCGTTGTAGCTGTCGATTTCGTTGAAGTTCATGTAGCGGTAGATTTGGTCGCCTTGCTCGTTGATGATGCCGATGTTGGCTTGGTATTCTTCAACGGTCGGGATTTTACCCAGTTTGGAGCAAATCGCCGCCAACTCTGCCGAGCCGAGGTAAACGAAGGTGTTTTTACCCAAGCGGTTCGGGAAGTTGCGGGTGGAAGTGGACATGACGGTCGCGCCTTCGTGTACTTGGGCTTGGTTACCCATACACAATGAGCAACCCGGCATTTCCATACGCGCACCGGCGCGGCCGAGTACGCCGTAGTGGCCTTCGTCGGACAACTCTTTCGCGTCCATTTTGGTCGGCGGCGCCATCCACAGGCGGACGGGGATGTCGGACTTGCCTTCCAAGAGTTTGGAAGCGGCGCGGAAGTGGCCGATGTTAGTCATGCACGAACCGATGAACACTTCGTCGATTTTGGTGCCGGAACGTTCGGACATGAAGCATACGTCGTCGGGGTCGTTCGGGCAGGCGATAATCGGCTCTTTGATGTCGTCCATGTTGATTTCAATCACAGCGGCGTATTCGGCATCTTTATCCGCTTCGAGCAGCTCCGGATTAGCCAGCCATTTTTCCATGGCTTTGATGCGGCGTTCCAAAGTGCGCGGGTCTTGATAGCCATCGGCAATCATGTTTTTCATCAACACGACGTTGGATTTCATGTACTCGATAATCGGCTCTTTGTTGAGCTTCACGGTACAGCCTGCAGCGGAGCGTTCGGCGGATGCGTCGGTCAATTCAAAGGCTTGTTCCACTTTCAAATCAGGCAGGCCTTCGATTTCGAGGATGCGGCCGGAGAAGATGTTTTTCTTACCGGCTTTGGCAACGGTCAGCAAACCTTGTTTAATCGCGTAAAGCGGAATGGCGTTCACCAAATCGCGCAGGGTTACGCCCGGTTGCAGCTTGCCGCTGAAGCGTACCAGTACGGACTCAGGCATATCAAGCGGCATCACGCCGGTGGCTGCTGCGAAAGCAACTAGGCCGGAGCCTGCGGGGAAGGAAATACCGATAGGGAAACGGGTGTGGCTGTCGCCGCCGGTGCCGACGGTATCGGGCAGCAGCAGGCGGTTGAGCCATGAGTGGATCACCCCGTCGCCCGGACGCAGAGCCACGCCGCCACGGGTAGAAATAAAGGCGGGTAGTTCTTTATGGGTTCTGACATCGACGGGTTTCGGATAAGCGGCAGTGTGACAGAAAGACTGCATTACCATGTCGGCGGAGAAGCCCAAACAAGCCAAGTCTTTCAACTCGTCGCGGGTCATCGGGCCGGTAGTGTCTTGCGAGCCGACTGTCGTCATACGCGGTTCGCAATAAGTACCCGGGCGCACGCCTTGTCCTTCGGGCAGACCGCAGGCGCGACCGACCATTTTTTGCGCCAACGTGAAACCGGCTTTGCTTTCGGCAGGCGCTTGAGGCAGACGGAATTCGGTGGAAGCAGGCAGTTTTAGGGCTTCACGCGCTTTGGCGGTCAGGCCGCGACCGATAATCAGGTTGATACGGCCGCCGGCTTGCACTTCGTCCAGCAATACTTGGGATTTCAGGCTGAACTCGGCAACGGTTTCGCCGTTTTTCACGATTTTGCCTTCATAAGGCAGAATATCGACGACATCGCCCATTTTCAGCGCGGAAACATCGACTTCAATCGGCAGCGCGCCGGAGTCTTCTTGAGTATTGAAGAAAATCGGCGCGATTTTGCCGCCCAAACATACGCCGCCGAAACGTTTGTTCGGTACGAACGGAATGTCTTCGCCGGTATGCCAAATGACAGAGTTGGTCGCGGATTTGCGTGAAGAACCGGTACCGACCACGTCGCCGACGTAGGCAACGGGATGACCTTTGGCTTTGAGTTCTTCCAATAATTTAATCGGACCGACTTCGCCCGGTTTGTCGGGTGTGATGCCGTCGCGCGGGTTTTTCAGCATGGCCAGCGCGTGCAGTGGAATATCGGGACGGCTCCACGCGTCGGGCGCGGGAGAGAGGTCGTCTGTATTGGTTTCGCCGTCAACTTTGAAGACGGTAACGGTGATTTTTTCGGGAACTTTGGCGCGCGAGGTGAACCATTCGGCATCCGCCCAAGATTGCAAAACCTCCTGCGCGTATTTATTGCCTTTTTCGGCTTTTTCTTGAACGTCGTGGAAAGAATCGAACATCAGAAGCGTATGTTTCAAACCTTTGGCGGCGATGGGCGCGAGTTTGTCGTTGTCCAAGAGTTCGATTAACGCGTGAATGTTGTAACCGCCGAGCATCGTACCTAAAAGTTCGGTCGCATATTCGGGGGAAATCAGCGGGTTGGATGCGCTGCCTTCGGCAACGGCAGCCAGGAATGAGGCTTTGACTTTGGCGGCATCGTCCACACCGGGCGGAACACGGTGGGTAAGCAGTTCGACCAAGAACTCACCTTCGCCTGCGGGCGGGTTTTTCAGCAGCTCAACCAAATCGGCGGTTTGCTGCGCGTTCAAAGGGAGGGGTGGGATACCGAGGGCCGCGCGCTCGGAGGCGGCTTTGCGATAGGCTTCTAACATCTCTTTGTTCCTTTTTTCTGTTTTTCTTCTAAACTACTGCGAATGATTTACAATTAAAAAATTGTAAACAATTGCTTTGAACATCATAGACCAGTTTTTAAAAAATTGGAACATTCATGTTATTGGATGTAATAGATATTTACTATTGAAACGGATGGTTTTGAAATGATAGCAAAGGCCGTCTGAAAACAAAGTTTCAGACGGCCTTTATGTTTTATGTTAAGCATATTATCGGAAAAGGGCGGTCGCGTTATCCGGCGGCTTTTTCTTTGGTTGCGTACTCGCTCCCGTCTTGGCATAAAAGCTTAGGCTGTTCGCCTTTTTCGATAACGTCTTTGCCAATAACGACTTTTGCCACGCCTTTCAAATCGGGCAGTTGATACATGGTATCCAACAGGCAACGTTCAACGATGGAGCGCAGGCCGCGCGCGCCGGTTTTACGTTCCATTGCCTGACGGGCGATGCTGCGCAGGGCTTCTTCTTCAAATTCCAATTCGACATTTTCCATGCCGAACAGGGTTTGATATTGTTTAACCAAAGCATTTTTCGGCTCGGTCAAAATGTTCACCAACGCATCTTCATCCAATTCCGCCAGCGTGGCAATGACGGGCAGACGACCGATTAACTCGGGAATCAAACCGAATTTAATCAAGTCTTCAGGCTCAACGATTTCAAACAATCCGGTAATGTCGGCATTTTCGTCCTTGCTGTGAACAGACGCGCCAAAACCGATACCGCCTTTTTCAGTACGCTGACGGATCACTTTTTCCAAGCCTGCAAACGCACCGCCACAGATAAACAGGATGTTGGTCGTATCGACGTTGATAAATTCCTGATTCGGATGTTTGCGGCCGCCTTGGGGCGGAACGCTGGCAACCGTACCTTCAATCAGTTTCAGCAAGGCTTGTTGCACGCCTTCGCCGGATACGTCGCGAGTAATCGACGGGTTGTCGCTTTTACGCGAGATTTTGTCGATTTCGTCGATATAGACGATACCGCGTTGGGCTTTTTCAACATCAAAATCGCATTTGCCCAAAAGCTTGGTAATGATTTGTTCGACGTCTTCACCCACATAACCCGCCTCGGTCAGCGTGGTCGCGTCCGCCATGACGAACGGCACGTCCAGTTTGCGCGCCAAAGACTGCGCCAACAGGGTTTTACCCGAACCGGTCGGACCGATAAGCAGGATGTTGGATTTCGACAATTCGACGTTGCCGTTGGCTTTAGGATGGCGCAGGCGTTTGTAATGGTTGTACACCGACACCGCTAAGGCTTTCTTGGCTTGTTCCTGTCCGATAACGTGATCGTTGAGGTTGGCGACGATTTCGGCAGGCGTGGGCAGCTTGCCTGTGGGAAGCGATTTTTTCTCGGTTTCTTCCGCCGGCTCTGGATTTGAGTCGTGCAGCATAATGCCGCATGTTTCTACACATTCGTTGCATATAAAGGCGTGTTCGCCTTCAATCAGATTTTTGACTTCGTGCTCGGACTTGCCGCAGAATGAGCATGAGCGTTTTTCTTCAGACATGGCGTTTTCTTTATAAAGTAAGTGATGTTCGGCTCCACTGTGAGGGGAGATAAGGGCAGAAAAGCCGTTTTAAAGGGAGCCGTCCCATTCCCGCCCTTGATAAAGCCGTTAAGTATAATAAGTATCGACTGCTTTATCAAACTTATCCGAAAGGAGGGCGGATTAATCGTATTCAGACGGCCTAAAAGGAGACGGAAAGATGCAAACAAACGAAAAATTCGAGTAGTTTGCTTTACAAAGCCTTTGATTTTAAGCAAAATAATAGATTGAAAATAATTCGGGAAACGCCTGTGTTCAAGTTAGGTATTTAATTAGAAATACGGCAAGGCCCGTTTGAAATATCAAAATTAGAAAGATCCATAATACCGATGATGAAACTATGCAAAAAAATGACTGCCGTCTGCTTGGGCGTATCGCTCTCATTGGCGGCAATGCCGGCGGTGGCCGACGATATGGACGTGCTGGGCCAGTTTTTGGAACAGAATTTTCCAACCCAGCAAGACCCTTTGGAAGTTTTAGCAATCAGCAAAGCCGAGCAGGTAGAAGCGCAGGCGATGATGGCGGGGCCGCTGCTTTCTTCGCAGTCTGCCTTAATTATGAACAACAAAACCGGTGAAGTACTGTATCAGAAAAACGCCAACCGCGTGATGCCGATTGCGTCGATTTCCAAACTGATGAGTGCGATTGTGTTGCTGGATGCCGATTTGAACATGAACGAGCTGGTTACGATTACGCCTGAAGAAATCGATCGGTTGAAAGGTACGGGTAGCCGTTTGAGTATCGGTACGTCGCTGCCGCGCAAGGAATTGCTGCACTTGAGCCTGATGAGCAGCGAAAACCGTGCGACCCACGCGCTGGCGCGTACTTATCCGGGCGGGATTAACGCATTCGTTGCGGCTATGAATGCCAAGGCGCAAAGTTTGGGTATGAGCAACAGCCGTTTTTATGAACCGACCGGTTTGGATTACCGCAATGTATCGACTGCGCACGACTTGAGCCGCCTGGTGGCTGCGGCAAGCAAGTATCCTCTTATCCGTCGTAATTCCACTTCCAATTACGGGGCGGTTTCTACGGCGTCGGGTAGTCAGCGTTATAAAAATTCTAATGCGTTGGTGCGTGAGGGCGGTTGGAATATTGAATTGCAGAAAACCGGTTATATCCGTGAGGCAGGCCGTTCGATGGTGGTTAAGGCCAATGTGCAGAACCAACCGATTACCATCGTGCTGCTTAATTCTCCGTCATCCACAACCCGCGTGAATGATGCGCGTAAAATCGAATCTTGGATGTTGCAACGCCGTTCTTAATGCAGTTTGCCGGAAGTGGCAAAACAACTGTAATACTTGATATAACGATAAAAACCGCGTTAGCAGTATGATTTATGGGAAGGCCGTCTGAAAATCCGTTTCAGACGGCCTTTGTTGTTGTTTTTTGTTATGTATTTGTATTTAATCAATAATATTAACCAAGGAGGTTTTATGCAATTATTTCCAAATATGCGTTTGGCTTTATTGGTTACTGTCGTTACCGTCGCGGCGGGCTGTACTTCTGTCGCCGACATGGTCGGTTACGATACCGAAACATTGAATGAAAGTGCGGCTAAAAGCTATTTGCAGGTTTTGCGTCAGGCGCAGAGCAAACAGGTATTGGATACCTCGTCGCAGACGTCGCGGCGGATTACGGCGGTGTTCAACCGTCTGAAGCCGTATGCGGAAAGGGAAAACCGTACGGGAGTGCCGTTCCGTTGGCAGATGAACGTTATCCGCAGCAATGATTTGAACGCGTGGGCAATGCCGGGCGGGAAAATGGTCATGTACACGGGTATGGTGGACAGGCTGCATCTGAGCGATGACGAAATTGCTGCCGTTATCGGTCATGAAATGACTCACGCGCTTTTGGAACACAGTAAGAAAGCCATCGGCGGACAGGTGCTGACCGGTCTCGGCGGTTCGATATTGGCCAGCGCTACCGGTGTGGACGGCGGACTGGTCGGGCTGGGCTCAGACTTGATTGCGACCAAACCTTTTTCCCGTTATCAGGAAAGCGAAGCCGATGCGGGCGGGGTAAGGCTGATGGCGAAGGCGGGTTACAATCCGCAAGCGGCAATAACGGTATGGGACAAGATGAGCAAGGTGCAGGGCGGTATGTCTGTGGCGTTGCTCTCTTCGCATCCGACCAACGAGGCGCGCAGGCAGGCAATCATACGGATGTTGCCGGAAGTGATGCCGATATATCAGCGCAGCCGCAGCCGTTGAGGAGGAGAGGGTGTTTTGAGGCCGTCTGAAAAGTTTCAGACGGCCTTTTTGTGGAATTAAATTACATTCGTATTTTTATCAAATATTTTGTCTTAGGCCGTCTGGAAAAATATGCGGGATAAAAACAGCTATGATTTATAAAAAGTTTTGATTGTATAGGGGAGAATGGCGTGCGGGAGTAATACAAGGTTTTTGTTAACCGGATTGAGGTTTATATTGTTTGTTTTTTGATTTGCATCAAGGTTGTTTAAGATTCTGAAATTTTCCAACATTGGAATATTTGCAATGATATTTTATTGCTTTATGTATTAAATACAAAATGTTAGTTATGCTTTTAATACGGGTAATAATGAAATTTAGTTGTATTTGACAAGTTTAAATTTTATTAACCTGAAGCCGGACGTATTATTTTCATTTTGAGAAACATGAATTTGGTTTTCAGACGGCCTGCCGTTGATGGGATTTTGTCTACAATCCTATAGCCGGTATCTGTCAAGCGGGAGGCAATTCATTTATGCTTGTTTTCTGTTACACTTCATCTGCGTTATAGACCTTGATTTATATAATAAATTCTTGAGTGTATTGCTCAACTTTCCCATTTTCCGTCGGTTCGCGAATGTAATAAAAATACGGAACGGTTTTCCGTTTATGAACATCATCCCTAAAATTCCACAGGACACTACCATGAGTGAAAACTTGTTAACCCTGACCATAGACGGCCACGAGGTCAAAGCCTCCGCCGACTCGTCAATCATTCAGGCCTATGCCCGTTCAGGCAGCGCGATTACCGCCAACGTCGGCTGTATGGGACAAGGCGTGTGCGGTTCGTGCCGCTGCATGATCCGCAAGGAAGGCGAGCGCGAGGTAACGACTGCGTTGGCGTGTGAAACCAAAGTCGAAGAAGGGATGCAGGTCAGCTTCTTGGACTACTTCATTCCCGAGCATATCCAGTATTACGACGTGAGCGAGGTCGGCGACGGCTGGAACTGGCTGGACGACACCGCCAAAGCCTTTCCCGAAGCGCAACACTGCCGTCATTGCGGCGGCTGCAACCGCGCCTGCCCCAAAGGTTTGGAAGTGGAAAACGGCGTGGCGCAAGTGGTATCGGGCGATTTCGGCGCGGCTGCGCTGACCTTCGACCAATGCGTGATGTGCAACCTCTGCACCCTTTCCTGCCCCGAACACATCCGTCCGAACCACTTGGGTCTGTTCGCCCGCCGCATGAAAGCGGCGCGCACGCTGCGTCCAGTGGATTTGATGCGCCGCCTGCGCGAAATCGACAGCGGCAAAATGAAAGTCGAATTTGAAGAGGAGGCAATGTGATGGCGAACGAAATCCAAGGCATAGACTACGAAACCGCCCTTGCCAACCTGCGCGCTTCCTCATTGGAACTGCGCGGCGACTTACCGGAAAAAAACGAATTATTGAGTCAGTTCCACCCCGACTATCAAGCCAATGCGCGCGTCAAACTGCCCATCGGCCCGAACACGGGCGATTACTGCCATCCCGATTTGGCGAAACTGCTGATCAGCCATCCCCTGATTGACGACTATGATTTGTCGGGCGCGGAACATTTGAACACCGACGTACTGGTTATCGGCGGCGGCGGTGCGGGCGCGGCAGCGGCATTGTCTGCGACCGAAGCAGGCGCGCGCGTGATTATGGCGAACAAGCTGCGTATCGGCGACAGCAATACCGTGATGGCAGAAGGCGGCATTCAGGCTGCTGTCGGCGCGGAAGACAGCTTGCAGCAACACTTTGACGACACCATCAAAGGCGGCCACAACGCAGGCAAAAAAGAATTGGTGGCGCAAATGGTTACCGACGCGCCGTCCGCCATCCGCTGGCTGATCGGCTTGGGCATGACTTTCGACCTTGCCAAAGGCGCGGACAGCAACGGCATGTTGAGCCGCAAACGTGCAGGCGGTACGACCGTGCCGCGCATCCTGAGCTACCGCGACTTTACCGGCCTTGAAATGATGCGCGTACTGCGCGAGGCGGTCGAACTCGACGAAAACATCACCCAGCTCAACCGCCACCCCGCCATCGAATTATTGTCGGACGAACACGGCCGCTGCGTCGGCGCGATTTTGTACGATTTGGAAAAACGCTCCTTGGTATTGGTTCACGCCAAAGCCGTGGTATTGGCAACCGGTGGCAGCGGACGGCTGCATTTACAGGGTTTCGCCACTTCCAACCACTACGGCGCAACCGCCGACGGTTTGGTGATGGCATACCGCATCGGCGCGAAACTGCGCGACATCGATTCCTTCCAATACCATCCGACCGGTGTCGCCCATCCGCCGCACTTGGCGGGCGCGCTGATTTCCGAAGCTGTGCGTTCCGCAGGCACCAAACTGGTCAACGGTTTGGGCGAGCGTTTCGTTGACGAATTGCAGCCGCGCGACGTCGTTGCCGCCGCTATTTTGCGCGAGTGCCACAAAGGCCGCGGCGTGGTGCGCGACGGACAGGTCGGCGTTTTCCTCGATACGCCGCGCCTGATTGAAAACGATCCCGACGTATTGAACCGTTTGGTAACACTAGGCCACGTCGCCCACAAATGCGGCATCGACCCCGCCGTCGAACCTGTAATGATCCATCCGACCCTGCACTACCAAAACGGCGGCGTCGAAATCAACGGCGACGGCGCGACCTGCGTCGAAGGCCTCTATTGCGCCGGCGAAGTAACCGGCGGCATCCACGGCCGCAACCGCCTGATGGGCAACGCGCTTTTGGACATCATCAGCTTCGGCCGCCGCGCGGGTAAAGCCGCCGCCGGTTGCGGTCTGCCGCTGAAGAAAGTGCGCGGCGGCGTCGGACACGTCCACGATCTGCAACGCGAAATGACCCGCGCCGGATTGACCAGCGACATCAAAGCCCCCGTTTTATATCCCGACTACGGCAAATTCGATTTGCGCGAACACGCCGGTTTGCAGGAGCAACAATCATGAACCAAGCCAATCAAAACTTACTGCACCCGTCCCGCCAAGTCGGCGCGGATTTGGCCGCGTGGCGCAAAGTCGGCGGCGGCGAAGGCCTGCTGGCGGCGCTTGCCGATCCTCAAAGCATCGTTTCCAAGCTGCAAGATGCCAACCTCTGCGGCATGGGCGGCGCAGGTTTCCCGACCTGGCGCAAATGGGAGGCTGCCGTCGCAGCCCAAAGCAAACACGGCGACAAATACGTCGTCTGTAACGCCAACGAAGACGAACCGGGTACGTTCAAAGACCGTGTATTGCTGGCGAAAACGCCGCACCAAGTCATCGAAGGTGTACTGATTGCCGCCGTCGCCTGCCGCGCCAACAAAGCGATTATGTATGTCAACCCGCACCAGACCGAATCCATTGCCTCCATCGTACCCGCCATCGAGCAATGGAAAAAAAGCGATTTGTTCATCCGCATCGAAAACTACTTGGGTAAACCTTTAGACCTGCAACTGGTCGAAACTTCAGGCCGTTATATTGGTGGCGAAGAAACTGCCGTGATTTCATGGCTGGAAGGCGGTTTCCCGTTCCCGCGCCGCAAACCGCCGTTCCCCGCCGAAAGCGGCGTAGCAGGCGAACCGACCTTAATCAACAACACCGAAACCTTCGCCAACATCCCGCAAATCCTTGCCAAAGGCGCGGAATGGTACAAATCGCTGGGTTTGGGCGATGCCGCAGGCACGAAACTCTACTCGCTTTCCGGCGACGTATTGAATCCGGGCCTGTACGAACTGCCGATGGGCACAACCTTGCAATCGCTGATTTTCGACCACGGCGGCGGTATGCTCGAGGGCCGCACGTTTAAAGCCGTCTTCACCGGCGGCCCGTCAAACACGCTTCTGACCGCGAAAGATTTGGATGTGCCTTTGGACTTCGTGTCCGTGCGCGAACGCAAATCCAGCCTCGGTACGGGCGCGATGATTGTGATTTCCGAAGGCACCAGCGTGGTGCGTAAAGTGTCCGAGTATGTGGAATTTTTTGCCTCCAACTCATGCGGACAATGCCCGCCATGCAAAGGCGGCACGTTCCAACTTTCACGCCTGCTCAACCGCGTGGATACCGGCATCGGCACTTCAGACGACCTCCGCGCCCTGCAAAGCCTGTGCCAACTGCTGCCCCGAAGCGGCCGCTGCGGTCTGATTGACGGTGCGGTTACCGTGTTGCAAAGTTCGCTGCGTACCTTCCCCGAAGAGTACGGACTGCCTGCAGAGCAGGATTAATCCGATACGGGGTTTCAGACGACCTTTTCTATTATGGGAGGTCGTCTGAAAAATACCTGTAGGTTGGGTTATGACCCAACATGATGATTAGGGTTTAAGTATTTGTTGGGTTTCACAATCGAACCTGCTAAATCTGAGGTTTTGCCCTCTCCCTAGCCCTCTCCCACGGGGAGAGGGAATGATAGTGCTGAAGCCGACTATTATCGGATTTTCTGCAATCTGTCCCCTCTTCCACGGAGAGGGAATAATGGTGCTGAAACCGACCATTATCGGACTTTCTGCAATCCGTCCCCTTCCACGGAGAGGGAATGATGGTGCTGAAAATCGACCATTATCGGACTTTCTGCAATCCGTCCCCTCTCCCCGTGGGAGAGGGTTAGGGAGAGGGCAAAACGCAATAACCTTAAGAAAACGTCGTCTGAAAAGATGGCAACAAAAAATACGCATTACCCAAACCACCAAAAGAAAAACATAAACAACAACTGCTGCCAAATACGTTTCAGACGACCCCTCCCCACTAAAACGGACACACATCGTCTGACTAAAACTTACGGTAGATTTGCCATCAGAGAAAACGATACGGACATCCTAGGGTTTCGCTCTCTCCCTAACCCTCTCCCACAGGGAGAGGGAATGATAGTGCTGAACCGACCATTATCGGATTTTCTGCAATCTGCCCCTCTTCCACGGAGAGGGAATGATGGTGCTAAAAATCGACCATTATCGGACTTCCTGCAATCTATCCCCTCTCCCCGTGGGAGAGGGCTAGGGAGAGGGCAAAACCCAATAACCTTAAGAAAACGTCGTCTGAAAAAGACGACAACACAAAAATACGCATTACCCAAATACCCAAAAGAAAAACATAAAAAACAACTACTGCCAAGACATTTCAGACGGCCTTTCCCCGCTCAAACGGACACACGTCGTCTGAAATCCGATTTCCCCGATACCTCAAACTAGGAGACTCAACATGGGCTTCAAGCCAATTCCTGCGGCGGTTGCGCTCGCGCTGACGCTGATTATCTGGTTCGTCATACCCGTGCCGCAGGGCGTATCGCCCGACGCATGGCACCTTTTGGCGTTGTTCGTCGGCATCATCGCCGGCATCATCGGCAAAGCCATGCCCATCGGCGCAATGGCGATTTTGGGCATTACCTTGGTCGCGCTGACCGGCGTGACCAACGAAAAAGCCGCCGACGCGACCAAAGACGCACTGAGCAGCCTCAACAACTCGTTAATCTGGATGATCGGTATCGCCATCATCATCTCGCGCGGTTTGTTGAAAACCGGCTTGGGGATGCGTATCGGCTACCTTCTGATTTCCCTCTTCGGCAAACGCACGCTGGGCGTAGGTTACAGCCTGGCTTTGGCCGACTTGGTCATCGGTCCGGTAACGCCGAGCAACACTGCGCGCGGCGGTGCCATCGTGCATCCGATTATGCGTTCCATCGCCCTGAGTTTCGATTCCGACCCCGAAAAAGGCACTGAGAGCAAAATCGGTAAATACCTCGCACTGGTCAACTACCACGCCAACATCATCACCTGCTGCATCTTCATTACCGCGACCGCGCCCAACCCGCTGGTCGTCGAATTGGTCGCCAAAGCCACCGATTCGCAAATCCACCTCTCTTGGGGCACATGGTTCGCTGCCATGGTCGTCCCCGGCCTGATCGCCATGTTCCTGATGCCGCTGGTGCTGTATTTCCTGTATCCGCCCGAAATCAAACAAACGCCTAACGCGACCGCTCTTGCCAAAGAAAAACTGAAAGAAATGGGCGCGATGAAGCGCGACGAAAAAATCATGCTCGGCATTTTCGTGATTCTGCTGCTTCTGTGGGCAGGCGTTCCCGAAATGCTGTTCGGTGTGAAAGTCGATGCCACCGCCACCACCTTCCTCGGCCTCTCCCTGTGTCTGCTCACCGGCGTACTGACTTGGGACGACGCACTGAAAGAAAAAGGCGCGTGGGACACCATCGTCTGGTTTGCCGCCTTGGTCATGATGGCGAACTTCCTCAACAAATTGGGACTGATTGCATGGCTGTCCGAATCCATGCAGGGCGGCATTTCCCATCTCGGCTTGGGCTGGGAAGCCGGTTGCGCCCTTCTGGTACTCGCCTACCTCTACGCCCACTACGTTTTCGCCAGCGGCACGGCACACGTTACCGCCATGTTCGGCGCGTTCTACGGCGCAGGTCTCGCCTTGGGCGCACCGCCGATGCTGTTCGCCCTGATTATGGCGTCCGCCACCGGCATCATGATGTCGCTGACCCACTACGCTTCAGGTTCGTCCCCCGTCATCTACGGCTCGAACTATGTCAGCATGACCGAATGGTGGAAAGCCGGCTTCATCATGAGCGTGGTCGAAATCCTGATTTTCGGCACCATCGGCATTATCTGGTGGAAGGTGTTGGGCTACTGGTAAACCGCCGTTTGACGCATTGCCGATATAAGGCATAAAAGCCGAAGGCCGTCTGAAAATTTTTCAGACGGCCTTCGGCTTTTATCGGACGGATAAGGGTTGTTACATCGGGCCTCTTTCGGGGCCGCGTCCGTCGTCGGGACCGTGCATGTGGTGATGGTGGTGGTGTCCGCCGTGTCCTTCAGGACCCGGGCCTGGGGGAACCACACAGCCGGTCAGAGCGAGCAGGGCGGCGGCAGTTATGCCCAAGCCCAGTGCGGATTTGATTTTAGACAAATGAATCATAGTATTCTCCTTTGATGGGGAACGGGGTGGGGAACGGAAGGATTCTCGCTTTCTCTGGGAGTATGAAATTGAAAACAACAAACCGCTCCCCGAAGATTAACCGTTTTACGCCATGCACTTTAACGGACGGCCGCGTTGCAGTGTGCGCGGCTTGTGTAAAACTTGTTTTCCGGTTTTTCGTAGAATCAGCGGCGGGATGCGTTTATTTTGATTCCCATTAAATCCGATTAAAACAGGTAAGGCCGTCTGAACAAAATCCGTTTGTTCAGACGGCCTTTGCGTTACAATACGGGCATTTCCACAAATCGGGCCGCATCGTGAAAATCCTCATCATCGGCAGCGGGCAGGTCGGTTCGACCGTCGCCCAAAACCTCGCCTCTTCCTCCGCCAACGACGTTACCATCGTCGATTTAGACGAAAAAGCGCTGCACAGAATCGGCAGCCGGCTGGACGTGCAAACCATAGTGGGCAACGGCGCATCCCCGTTTGTCCTCGAACAGGCGGGCGCAGCCGATTCCGACCTGCTGCTGGCACTGACCCGCAGCGACGAAACCAATATCGTCGCCTGCAAAATCGCCGCCGACCTGTTCAATATTCCCAGCCGCATCGCCCGCGTGCGTTCGGCGGAATATCTGGAATACCTGCATCCGTCGGCAGACGGCGGAGAAGAAGCCGACAGCCTGAGCATTTTCGACATTACCGAAACCATCAGTCCCGAACAGCTCGTAACCGAGCAACTTGTCGGCCTGCTCAGCTATACCAGCGCATTGCAGGTTTTGCGCTTCAGCGACGACAGGGCGCGGATGGTGGTGGTGCAGGCGCGGCAGGGCGGTTTGCTGGTCAACAAAGAAATCGCGCAGATTAACGAGCACCTGCCCGAAGGTGCCGACTGCCAGATTTGTGCGGTTTACCGCAACAACCGCCTGATTGTACCCTCGTCCAAAACCGTGATTATCGAAGACGACGAAGTGTTTTTCGTCGCCAGTACCGACAGCATCAACGCCATCATGCGCGAATTGCGGCCGAACGAACAGCATACCCGCCGCATCATGATTGCCGGCGGCGGCAAAATCGGTTACCGGCTGGCCAAACAGCTTGAAAACGAATACGACATCAAAATCATCGAATACAGCAGCAGCCGTGCCGAATGGCTGGCGGAAAACCTCGACAACACCTTGGTTTTGCAAGGTACCGCCACCGACGAAACCCTGCTTGACGAAGAATACATCGACGAAATCGACGTTTTCTGCGCCCTGACCAACGACGACGAAAACAATATCATGTCCAGCCTGCTGGCGAAAAACCGCGGCGCCAAGCGCGTGATTACCATCGTCAACCGTTCCAGCTACGTCGATTTGCTCGAAGGCAACAAAATCGACATCGTGGTGTCGCCGCACCTGATAACCATCGGTTCGATACTCGCCCACATCCGCCGCGGCGATATTTCCGCAGTTTACCCGCTGCGGCGCGGCACGGCCGAGGCCATCGAAGTGGTGGTACACGGCGACAAAAAGACCTCGTCCATCGTCGGGCGCAAAATATCCGACGTGAAATGGCCGCAGGGATGCCATTTTGCCGCACTGGTGCGCGGAGACGAAGTCATTATGGCGCACCGCGGCGGAACGGTCTTGCAGGACGGCGACCATATCATCTTTTTCGTTTCGCGCCGCCGCGTGCTGCGCGAACTGGAAAAACTGATTCAGGTGAAAATGGGCTTTTTCGGTTAGGCCACCGTTTTTTCAGACGGCCTCCCAATGTTATTTTTCAATACTTCGATAAAAAAAGGTGGAAACTATGTTACGCAACGTTTTGATCGCTTCCCTCATCGCCGCCGCAACCCTGCCTGCCGCCGCCGAGCCGCTGAACTACAATGTCGTCGAATTTTCCGAAAGCGCAGGGATGAAAGTGCCGCGCGATACCATGACCGCAATGTTCCGCATCCGTGCCGAAGGCAAAGAGCGGCAGGCCGTGAACGCCGCTTTTATGGAGAAATTCAACGATTTCAGCCGTAAGGCCAAAAAAAGCGCGTTCAAAACCGAACTGACCGGCCGCAACGCCATGCCGCGCTACCAATACAACAACGGCAAACGCACGCAAACCGGTTGGGAAGAAAGCGCCGAATTAAAAGTGGAGAGCAAAGACTTTGCCGCACTCAACCGCCTGATTGCCGAGACTCAAACCAGCGCCGAAGTGGCGCAGACCTATTTCAGCGTATCCAAGCAGAAGCGTGAAGAAATCATCGACCAAGTCAGCAAAGCCGCCCTGCTGCGCTTTAAAGAACGCGCCCAAGCATTAACGCGCACGCTCGGTTTCTCGAATTACAAAATCGTCAAACTCAATTTGGGACATGTCGGCAGCCAAGTATCGGAACGAAGCACCGAGGCCGTCATGATGCGCAGCAAGGCCGTCGCCATGTCGATGGCCGCCTCGAGCGAAGAAATGGATAATGTGTCTCCGGGCAGCGAAGAAATCAGTATTACGGTAGACGGCAGCATTCAGATGTAAGGCCGTCTGAAACGGCACGGGGCAGGGCCGGAAGCTTCACCGAAGCAAACCTCAAAGAAATAAAAAGGCCGTCTGAAAACCCTTCAATCGTTTTTCAGGCGGCCTTTGCTTGTTTCAAAACTATCGGCAAAACACGATTAACGCGGATGAACCATATCGGCGGGGACGACCAGTTCGTCAAACTCTTCGCCTGTCAGCAAGCCCAACTCAACGGCGGTTTCGCGCAGCGATTTGTCGTTTTTATAGGCGGTTTTGGCGACTTTGGCGGCATTTTCGTAGCCGATTTTGCGGTTCAGCGCGGTAACGAGCATCAGGGAATGGTGCAGGAAATAGTCGATTTTTTCCGGCATGGGTTCGATGCCGGCGGCGCAGTTTTCGTTGAAGCTGTTGCACGCATCGCCCAACAGGCGGATGGATTGCAAGAGGTTGTAGGCGATAACGGGCATATAGACGTTCAGCTCGAAATTGCCCGACGCGCCCGCCATGCCGATGGTGACGTCGTTGCCGAACACTTGGCAGCACACCATGGTCATCGCTTCGCATTGGGTCGGGTTGACTTTGCCCGGCATGATGGACGAACCCGGCTCGTTTTCGGGGATTTTGATTTCGCCCAAACCGCAGCGCGGGCCGCTTGCCAGCCAGCGGATGTCGTTGGCGATTTTGTTCAGGCTTGCCGCCAGCGTTTTCAATGCGCCCGAAGCGGCAACGGCGGCATCGCGTCCGCCCAAGGCTTCAAATTTGTTCGGCGCGCTGACAAACGGCAGGCCGGACAGTTCGGCGAGTTTGGCGGCGGCTTTTTCGGCGTATTCGGGATGGCTGTTCAAGCCCGTACCGACCGCTGTGCCGCCCAAGGCGAGTTCGTATAAACCTTTGAGCGCGTCGTTCAGACGGCCTAAGCCGTGGTCGAGCTGGGAAACGTAGCCGGAAAATTCTTGTCCCAAAGTCAGCGGCGTTGCGTCCTGCAAGTGGGTGCGGCCGATTTTGACAATGGGTGCAAAGGCTTGGGCTTTTTTGTCCAATGTGTCGCGCAGGGCTTGGACGGCGGGAATGAGGTGGCGGTTGATTTCAATCGCGGCGGCGACGTGGATGGCGGTCGGGAACGCGTCGTTGGTCGATTGCGCGTGGTTCACATGGTCGTTGGGATGGACGGGCTGGTACGCCGCCAAACCCGTACCGGCGATTTCGTTGGCGCGGTTCGCCAGCACTTCGTTCATGTTCATATTGGACTGCGTGCCAGAGCCGGTCTGCCAAACCACTAAAGGAAACTGCCCGTCGAGCTTGCCGTTCAACACGTCATCCGCCGCCTGCGTAATCAAATCCGCCTGCTCGGGCTTAATCCTGCCGAGGGAAACATTGGTGGCGGCTGCGGCTTTTTTCACCAGCGCCAAAGCATAAATCAGCGGCTGCGGCAGGGTTTCGCCGCCGATTTTGAAATTGTTGCGGCTGCGCTGGGTCTGCGCGCCCCAATAGGCTTCAGACGGGACTTCGACATTGCCCATGGTGTCGTGTTCGGTACGGGTGCTCATTTAGTGCTCTCCTAAAAAAATTAATACTGCAAGCGAGAATAATTATAACGATGAGACGATGAACTTGGAAAGCATGGGAAAGACTGCATATAACATTGTTAAAGAATTATTGATATGAAACAAAGCACTGAAAAAGATGTGCTTCAGGTTGCTTAAAGAAATAATGCGGCGCCAAGGGATTAGCCTTCCTTTACTTCGAAATCCTTTAATAGCATAATAAATAGGAATTATTATCAAAAGTTATCTGGTTCGTACAGATGGGCGAAAGTGTATTTGTACCTCAGATGGATTCGATATGGAGATTGGAAAATGGAACTGAAAAGACGTGATTTCTTAAAAATGACCGCCGCGCTGGTTGCGGCAGGCGTTTCGCCTTCGCTGTTGGCGGCGGGAAAAGAGCAGTTTACAGTGTACGGCGCGCCGGCGATGCCCAGCGTCACCATCGCCGTAGCGGCGTTGCAGGGCAAGTTGGCGAAGCAGGCGGATGTGTCGCTGAAGGTTTGGCGTTCGCCCGACCAGCTTCGCGCGGGCGTGGCGAGCGGGCAATTTAAAGTGATGATGAGTCCGAGCAATGTCGGCGTAAACCTGCGCAACCAAGGGCAGAAAGTCGGCATGGTCAATATTTTGACCAACGGCATCACGCAGTTAGTCTGCAAAGGCAGCGCGATTGCCTCGCCGCAGGATTTGGTCGGTAAAAAAATCCTTGTGCCGTTTAAAAACGACATGCCCGACATCGTGCTGCAAGCCTTGTTGAAAAAACTGAAAATCGACGCGCACAAAGTCAGTATCACTTACATCGCCACGCCGCCCGAAGCAGTCGGACTGTTTTTAAGCAAGGACTACCACGCCGCCATCCTGCCCGAACCGATGGCGAGCGCGGGTATGCTCAAAGGCAAAACCATGGGCGTAAACGTCGTGCGCGGCTTTGATTTAGTCAAGGCATGGGGGCAGGCGTTTGACACCAAACCGCTGATTCCGATGGCGGGCATCATCGCCAACGAAGAATATTTCCACGCACACAAAGCGCAGTTCGACATCTTCCATCAGGATTTGAAAAACGCGCTCAACTGGATACTGGCCAACCGCCAAAGTGCCGCGAAAATCGGCAAAAACTACCTCCCCGCCCCCGAACCCGCCCTAGTCATGGGCTTGGACGGCGCGCGGCTGACGGTAACCAAAGGCAGCGAAGTGAAGAACGAGATTTTGAAGTTTTACGAAATCCTGATGCAGTTCAACCCGAAACTCTTGGGCGGCAAGCTGCCGGATAACGGATTCTTCTTGGCTTAAAAGAGGATAGAGGCCGTCTGAAAATAGTGAAAGCCATTGAAATCTGACTTGTCATCTTTCAGACGGCCTATCAGATAATAGTTAGAACAGTACACAAAGAGCCGTCATTCCCGCGTAGGCGGGAATCCAGTCTCTGATATTGCAGGAATATTTTAAAATTGCAGCGACGTCAAACCTCTAGATTCCCGCCTGCGCGGGAATGACGGCGGGTGGTAACCGTAGGTTGAGTTGCCAAACTCAACAAAACCGTCGGATTACCTGAAATGTTGGGTTATGATCCAACCTACAAGTTCAATACAATATTTTATTGAAAGGGATGATTTATGGAAAAGAATTTCCTATTTATAGATCACGAAAAATTAGATACAACAATTTATAGAATTTTTCCTATACACCGTTTTTTAGAAATTTTAGATACCAATAAATTGACTTTGGTAAAACCCAAATTATGGGATGACCCGTTTGAAAATGCCCTATTATCTTCAACATTCATCATGTCAGGAGAAGAAACCAGCATAGAGGCGAGAAATTCAGTATATGGTCAATGCTGGACTTGGCATCGGGAATCAGATGCAATGTGGCGCATTTACTCTCCTAATAAAGATGGTATTAGAGTTTCTACAACACCTAGAAAATTATTAACAGCTTTACATGAGGAAATCGAAAGGTTTGAAAAAGTTCGTGGTTTTCTTGGTCAGGTGCAGTATGCGACAAGTAAGGATTTGATAAATAAATTTCAAAAAATAGAACTATTAAAAACAGATGGAAGCGGTATCGCAGAATCGTTATTGTATAAACGAAAAGCATTTCAACATGAAAATGAGGTACGCTTAATCTATTTGGGACAAGATGGGTTATGCCAAGAAGACATCTTTAAATTTGATATTGAACCAACAGAATTATTTGATGTTCTCCTGTTTGACCCTAGGATAAATCCATATTTGAAAAAAGCATATAAGAGTCAGATTCTTAAAAAAGGTAAATTTGAATTTAGACGTTCTTCATTGTACGAGGCACCAAAGAATCTTAAGTTTAATTTGTAAACCAACAAGCAATCGTAGGTTAGCCGCAGTCGTAACTCAACAAAATACCAAAATCCCAAACCAAGGTCGTCTGAAAAACAATATTTGGGAAAACCAAACCGTTTTGTTGGTTTACGGTGTTCCATCTAACCCAATCAACCATTTTTTCAGACGACCTACCGTCCCCAAACCATCCCCATCAACCAACATCTAAACCATGATTAAAACCGACAAAATCCGCAAACCGCAGCCTGCGGTGTTTTACATCATCGACTACCTTTGGAGCGGCTTTGCCGGTTTGAGCGTGGCGATGGTGGTGGTGGCGTTGTGGGCGTGGGGCAGTGCCGTGTTCGGTGAGTTTATGCTGCCTGAGCCGGTGGAGGTATTTCAAAAGTCTTTGGATTTATTGAAACATTTTCAGGAAAACGAAATCGGGATTTCGCTGTGGCGGTCGGTAGTGGGCATTTCGGTTGCGCTGGTAGCGGGATTGGCGGCGGGGCTGGTGGCGGGCAGTTTTAAGACGGCGATGGCGTTGCTTAAGCCTGTGATTACAATTTTGTTGGCGATGCCGCCGATTATTTGGGTGGTGATGGCGTTGTTTTGGTTCGGTTTCGGCAATCCGAGCGTGTTGTTTACCATCATTGTGTTGGTTGCGCCGCTGACGTTTGCGAGTGCGGCAGTCGGGATGGCGAGCGTGAACAGGCAGCATGAGGAATTGTTTGACGCTTATAAGTTAGGCCGTCTGAAAAAAATCCGTTATCTGTATATCCCGCATCTGACGGGCTATGTGATTTCCAGCATCGGCGTGGCGGTGGCGATGGGGGTGAAGGTGGTGATTATGGCGGAACTCTTGGGCGCGAGCGAAGGCGTGGGCGCGCGGATTGCGGACGCGAGGGCGATGCTGGAGACTTCGACGGTGATGGCTTATGTGGTGTTGGTTATCGTGTTTGTGTCGCTGTTTGAATACCTGATTACCAAGCCTTTGGAAATTTTGTTTATGCCGTGGAGGAGATGATGCTCTGTCTTGAAAACGTGCGTTTTGAAATTCTCCGCGACCCCATCGTGCGCGATTTCAGTTTGAACCTGCAACATGGAGAAGTGAAGGCTTTGTTCGGACCGAGCGGCTGCGGCAAGACGACGGTTTTGCGGTTGATTGCGGGCTTGGAAACACCGAAATCAGGCACGATACGCAATACTTTCTGCAAAACGGGTTTTCTGTTTCAGGAAAACCGCCTGCCGGAAAACTTGACCGCGATGCAGAATATCACGATTTTTATGGACAAACCCGATGAGGACGAAATCATCGCGCTGGCGGCGAAAGTCGGGCTGACTGCGGGCGATTTGAACAAATATCCGATCGAATTGTCCGGCGGCATGGCGAAACGGGTGGCGTTTTTGCGCCTGCTGCTGTGCGGCTGCGACCTTGCCTTGCTGGACGAGCCGTTTGTCGGTTTGGACCGAGATTTGCGCGATATTTTGGTTGCCATGCTGGTGGAAAAAATCGAGCGGCAGGGCATGGCGTGTATGCTGGTAACGCACGACCGCTTCGAAGCCGCACGCCTGAGCCATGAAATCATGCTGCTTTCCACTAAGGGCATGAACGTGCAAAACATGATGACCCTGCCCACGCCGTTGTCCGAACGCGATTCGACTTTTGAAGAAGCCGTGGTGGCAAGGGAGTTTCAGGGGATTCGTTATTATGAGTGATACGGGCATTTGAGTATCTGACGAACCTTGCGGTTCGTTGCCCTCTCCCTAACCCTCTCCCACGGGGCGAGGGAATCAGGTTGCTGAAAATCAGAGGGTGTAGGATTAAGAATCGGATGGCAGGTAAACCCGAAAATGTTCAGGTTTGGCAGCTTAATCCCCTCTCCCCGTGGGAGAGGGCTAGGGAGAGGGCTAGCAAGCCGCAGGCTTGCCTCTTCGGCGAAAGGTACGAATCTGTTGTCCGAACGCGATTCGGCTTTTGAAGAAGCCGTGGTGGCAAGGGGCAGGGGATTCATTATGAGGTGCTTTATGTTTTCGACTGTGATTACTGCTGCTGTTTTATATATTGCTACAGCAGTAGATTTGTTGGTAATACTATTAATATTTTTTGCTAGAGCAAATACTAGAAAAGAATATCGAGATATTTATATCGGACAATATTTAGGTTCTGTAATTTTAATATTAGTTAGTTTATTTCTAGCTTTTGTTTTGAATTATGTTCCGGAAAAATGGGTGTTGGGTTTATTAGGTTTAATACCGATTTACTTAGGTATTAAAGTTGCTATTTACGACGATTGTGAGGGCGAAAAAAGAGCTAAAAAAGAATTGGATGAAAAAGGGTTGTCAAAATTAGTCGGTATTGTTGCTTTGGTTACAGTTGCTAGTTGTGGTGCAGATAATATTGGACTTTTTGTTCCTTACTTTGTGACTTTAGATCTTGTCGACTTATTAGTTACTCTTCTTGTATTTTTAATATTGATTTTTGTTTTAGTATATACAGCACAAAGATTGGCTAATATTTCAGGTGTTGGTGAAATTGTAGAGAAGTTTAGTCGTTGGATAATGGCTGTTATTTATATTGGTTTAGGGTTATTTATTATTATTGAAAATAATACAATTCGAACAATAATATCAATAATATGAATGATACAGGCATTTGAGTATCTGACGAACCTTGCGGTTCGTTGCCCTCTCCCTAACCCTCTCCCACGAGGAGAGGGAATCAGGTTGCTGAAAATCAGAGGGCGCAGGATTGGGAATCAGATGGCAGGTAAACTTGAAAATGCTCGGACTCGACATCCCGATTCCCTCTCCCACGGGGAGAGGAGATCAGGTTGCTGAAAATCAGAGAACGTAGAATTGGGAATCGGATGTCAGGTAAACCTGAAAATGTTCGGTGGCAGCTTAATCCCCTCTCCCAGTGGGAGAGGGCTAGGGAGAGGGCAAGCAAGCCGCGGGCTTGCCTCTTTGGCGAAAGATACGGCCCTGTCCACCCAATAAATCCATATCCGAAAGCATCTTCATGCAGAATCAAGCCAAGTCATGAATAAATTTTTCACCCACCCCATGCGGCCGTTTTTCGTCGGCGCGGCGGTGCTTGCCATACTCGGCGCGTTGGTGTTTTTCATCAGCCCCACCGCCATAGTCATGCACCGCCAAATCTTCTTAGAACTCATGCTGCCTGCGGCATACGGCGGCTTCCTGACTGCCGCCATGCTCGAATGGACAGGGTATAAAGGTCGTCTGAAACCCGTTGCCACCGTCTTGGCGGCGCTGTTGCTTGCCGCATCCGTCCTGCTGCCATTTTCGCCGCAAACCGCTTCGTTTTTCGTCGCTGCTTATTGGCTGGTGCTACTGCTGTTCTGCGCCTGGCTGATTTGGCTCGACCGCAACACCGACAACTTTGCCCTGCTGATGCTGCTTGCTGCGTTCACCGTTTTTCAGACGACCTATGCCGTCAGCGGCGATTTGAACCTGCTGCGCGCGCAAGTGCATCTGAACATGGCGGCGGTGATGTTCGTATCCGTCCGCGTCAGCGTCCTTCTGGGTGCGGAAGCCCTCAAAGAATGCCGTCTGAAAGACCCCGTATTCATTCCCAACGTCGTCTATAAAAACATCGCCATCACCTTCCTGCTGCTGCACGCCGCCGCCGAACTTTGGCTGCCCGCGCAAACCGCCGGTTTTACCGCGCTTGCCGTCGGCTTCATCCTGCTCGCCAAGCTGCGCGAACTGCACCATCACGAACTCTTGCGCAAACACTACGTCCGCACCTATTACCTGCTCCAGCTTTTTGCCGCCGCAGGCTATCTGTGGACGGGCGCGGCGAAACTGCAAAACCTGTCCGCCTCCGCCCCCCTGCACCTGATTACCCTCGGCGGCATGATGGGCGGCGTGATGATGGTGTGGCTGACTGCCGGACTGTGGCACAGCGGCTTTACCAAACTCGACTACCCCAAACTCTGCCGCATCGCCGTCCCCATCCTCTTCGCCGCCGCCGTCTCGCGCGCTGTTTTAATGAACGTGAACCCGATATTCTTCATCACCATCCCTGCGATTCTGACCGCCGCCGTGTTCGTGCTTTATCTGTTGACGTTCGTGCCGATATTTCGGGCGAATGCGTTTACGGACGATCCGGAATGAGGGGTGATGGGGGAAGTTCTTTATAAAATTTTTTCTCTTAGGGAGAAATTTAGAAGTAATTTTTCCTCACAAATTTTGTTGGCTATACTCATTAATTTGTAATTTTTTAGTTGTATAATCAAGCCAATTTTCACTATGGAACATCATTATGAAAAATGTTTTGAAAGCCTTGGTCGCTGCTGTTTTTGCCGTATCTGCTTTGTCTGCATCCGCTCGCGGTATGCACAAGCACAAGCCTTTGGCGTTTGAGGAGTTGCCGAAGATTTGTCAGCAGTATTTTACCCGTGCGGAGGTGTGTTATAAGAAGGCGGGGGATAAGGCTGAGTTTCAGCGCGACAACACTAAATTTCTGTGGCAATCGCTGCCTGCTGCGGATTTGGGTCAGCGTGAGCGTATGTGTCAGATTGCGATGGATTCGTTTGCGGAAAAAACGCGTAACCTTCATTGCGAATAATTGCCCTGTTTTCAGACGGCCTTTTGACCTTTTCCGCGCGTGTTTCCCAATATGACTTTTTCTTCTGTTTTTTAAGGAGATGCTATGCCGACTGTGATTACCGACCCTGCCAGACTTGCTTCCGCCCAAGCCTTGTTTACGGAAACCATCCGTACCGTGCTGCCTCAAAGGGTAATCTGTACCGTGTCGGGTGTCGGCGGCGGCTTTGAGACGGAGGCAGCGTATTCGCCCAAACTGAACTTGTGGTATGCGGTGCAGTGGCAGGATAAGAAATGTTGGAACGGTTTCGGCATCGGTGAACCGTTAGAAGGAAAGAAGGTGTCGATTGCGGCGGAAATCAATTTCCCGGTCGCAGGTCTGAACCGCGCGGTATCGGGGGTGTTTGCCGAAGACGGGAAGGGCGGGGTCTGGGTGCTGCACCGCGGCAAAATCCGCGGCGGCAAGGAATTGTTTTTTCGATATTTTGGCGGTGAAACGGTTGCGGCGGACGATGGCGGCAGGGAGGATACGTTTGCTCTGATCGGCAGGTTGGACGATGCGGATTTTGCGGCGAAACTGGCGGCATTTGTGTCGGAAGTGTTGCGGATTAAGGCTGCGGCCAAGGGTTGAGCGGGTATTTGTGAGGCCGTCTGAAAAAATGTGTTTCGAATTTCAGACGGCCTTTTAATGTGCCGGATGGATTTTTCGAGGGCGGTGCGTGCAGGCTGTTTTCATGATAAATCAGAAAGTTGGTGTGGTTACATGCCGTTATTCCTGTCGGGCGGTTTGAAATCGGCTATAATGATTTGCGAAAAATTTTCATTAAGAGGATAGTTTATGAACCGTTTGTATCCGCACCCGATTATTGCCCGTGAGGGCTGGCCCTTTATCGGCGGCGGTTTGATTTTGAGCGTGCTGTTTTCGATGTGCTGCGGCTGGTGGTCGCTGCCGTTTTGGGTTTTCACTGCGTTTGCCTTGCAGTTTTTCCGCGATCCTGCGCGCAATATTCCGCAAGACGCGGAGGCGGTGTTAAGCCCTGTGGACGGGCGCATTGTGGTGGTGGAGCGCGCGCGCGACCCTTACCGCAATGTGGAAGCGTTGAAAATCAGCGTGTTCATGAACGTGTTTAACGTGCATTCGCAAAAAGCGCCCGCCGATTGTACGGTAACGGCGGTGGAATATACGCGCGGCAAGTTTGTGAATGCGGATTTGGATAAGGCAAGCACTGAGAACGAGCGCAATGCGGTTTTGGCGACTACGCAGTCGGGGCGCGAGATTACCTTTGTGCAGGTTGCAGGTTTGGTGGCGCGCCGGATTCTGTGCTACACCAAAGCGGGCGAACGGTTGAGTCGGGGCGAGCGTTATGGCTTTATCCGCTTCGGTTCGCGCGTGGATGTGTATTTGCCTGTCGACGCGCAGGCCATGGTGTCCATCGGCGACAAAGTTACGGGCGTAAGCACGGTATTGGCGCGCCTGCCGCTCCATGCGCCTGTCGCCGCCCCCGACGAATCCGCTAAAGCCGAAGCTGTGGCTGCCGTGTCTCAGGATGAAATCGAGGCTTCGGCCGAGAAAGTGCGCGAGGCGGCAGACAAAGAAATCAAAGGTTAAACGCCTGTGTGAATGGAAAAGGTTTTCAGGCCGTCTGAAAACCTTTTTTTACGGCCGGATAGGGCGCGCTACTAAAGCCATTGCCGTAGCTAGATTAGGGCGGCTATTTCCTCCGATACGGGAATGACGGCAGCAGACGGAGTTTGTCGGGAAGTTTGACTTGTTAATCGAAACAAATGATTTGGCGGCTTGAGGCCGTCTGAAAAAAGGACATGGTTTGAGTAGAAATAAAATGTTCCAAGTCGATAAATCGCTGGAAAAACCCGAACGCGTGATGTTGGTCGGAGTCATGCTGGATACGGATTATGCGGCCGGCGGTGCGGGCGGGCAGGTTTTTTATTCCGCCGAATCCCGCAAAGCACATTTTCAGACGGCCTTGGACGAAGCCGCCGATTTGGTACGCGCCGCGGGCGGGGAATTGGTGGCGGTGGAAACGTCCAAACGCGACAGGCCGCATTCCGCTTTGTTTGTCGGAACGGGCAAGGCGGAGGAGTTGGCGGCTTCGGTGCGGCTGCATGATGTCGGACTGGTGGTGTTCAACCATGAACTGACGCCGACGCAGGAACGCAATTTGGAGAAAGAATTGCAATGCCGCGTACTCGACCGCGTAGGGCTGATTTTGGCGATTTTCGCCAAGCGTGCGCAATCGCAGGAAGGCAAGTTGCAGGTGGAACTGGCGCAGCTTTCGCATCTGAGCGGGCGGCTGGTGCGCGGTTACGGGCACCTGCAAAGCCAGAAAGGGGGCATCGGCCTGAAAGGGCCGGGCGAAACCCAGCTTGAAACCGACCGCCGCCTGATTAACCAGAAAATCACCGCATTGAAGCGGCAGTTGAAAAACGTGCGGCAGCAGCGCGCCACACGCCGCCAATCGCGTATGGGAGGCCGTCTGAAAACTTTTGCCATCGTCGGTTATACCAATGCGGGAAAATCCAGCTTGTTCAACCGTATGACCAAGGCGGGCGTTTGGGCGGAAAACCAACTGTTCGCCACGCTCGATACGACGGCGCGGCGGCTGTTTCTGTCGCATGAAGTGAGCGTGATTCTGACGGACACGGTCGGTTTCGTGCGCGATTTGCCGCATAAGCTGGTGTTGGCCTTTTCCGCGACCTTGGAAGAAACCGCACTGGCGGACGTGTTGCTGCATGTAGTCGATGTATCCAATCCCGAATTTGGGCGGCAGATGGAGGATGTGAACGCGGTGTTGGAAGAAATCGGCGCGCATGAAATACCGCAGCTTGCGGTATACAACAAGATTGATTTGCAGCCGTCGGAAGAGAGAAAAACGGGCATTGTGCGCGATGCGGCCGGAAAAGCGGCGGCGGTGAATATTTCGGTGGCGGAAAATCTGGGGTTGGACGATTTGCGTCAAGCAATGATAGAACGTGCGCTGGAAGGCCGACGGTAAGTCGGGCCGTCTGAAAATGCCGGTAAACTAGGGAGAAGGTTTATCGTTTGTTTCAGACGACCTGAAGAGGAAACCGGAATCGGAAAGCCGTTTACGCCGAGTGTTTTTTCTTCACATGAGGCAGGTTTTCATAAACCATCCAAACGGCCAAAGTCAGATAAACGATGCTGGAGAGGACGCCGATGACGGCGAAGAGGGGCATGAGTCGGTCAATCATGATGGTACCCGGGGTCAGTAAGAAGTTGTTCGCAAAGTGTTTTTATTTGAATGTGAAGCCGCGCAGGTTTCCTGCTTATAAGCTGTTTCCGCGGTGGCGGAATGTGGGTATAGTATGCGGGCGAAACATTTTCAGGTCAATCGGGATTGTCGTAAATCTTCTGGGAAAGTTTCCGAAAACGTCCGGAAAACAAAGCATATTATTTTAAAGGTGTGGATTCAGATAGGTATTCGTACTAAAAACAGCCCGTTTTTGTTTGAAAAACAAAAGGATAATAATGTTTTTGCATATTTTATTTTCATTAATGGAAAAGTAAAGAAATTGAATTTAAATGTAAAATGAAGCAATTCAGCCACACCTGCGGCGGGAAAACGGCCTGCCTGCACGCACACATCATATCGTAAAAAAACATCATGAAAAACAATTGTTTCCACTGCGGGCTGGAAGTGCCCGAAAATGTCCGTTTCCCCATCCGTTTTGAAAACGAAGAACACGAGACCTGTTGCGCAGGCTGTCAGGCCGTGGCGCAAAGCATTATCGACGCCGGACTGGGCAGCTACTACAAGCAGCGTACCGCCGAGGCGGAAAAAGCCGTGTTGCCGCCGCCGGACATGCTGGCGCAGTTGAGACTTTACGACTTGCCGGAAGTACAGGCCGATTTTGTGGCGGCGGGGCAGGGCGGAGAACGTGAGGCCGTGCTGATGCTGGGCGGCATTACCTGCGCAGCCTGCGTATGGCTGATTGAGCAGCAGCTTTTGCGTTTGGACGGTGTGGTGCGGGTGGATTTGAATTACAGCACCCACCGCGCCCGCGTGGTTTGGGACAATGACAGGACTGCTTTGTCGGACATCCTGCTGCGGATTCAGTCTACGGGCTATACCGCCGCGCCGTATGACGTGCAGAAGGTAGAAGTGCAGGCGCAGAAAGAGCGCAAGCAGTCGATAGTGCGCCTTGCCGTGGCGGGGCTGGCGATGATGCAGACCATGATGTTTGCCGTGCCGACTTATTTTTACGGCGGCGACATCGAACCGCTTTACCTGTCGATACTGCACTGGGGCGGTTTTCTGATGGCGCTGCCCGCCGTGTTTTACAGTGCGCAGCCGTTTTACCGCGGAGCGTGGCGCGATTTGAAAAACCGCCGCGTCGGTATGGATACGCCGATTGCGCTGGCGATTGTGATGACGTTTGCCGCGGGGATTTACAGCCTGGCGACCAATGCGGGGCAGGGCATGTATTTCGAGTCGATTGCCATGCTGGTGTTTTTCCTGCTCGGCGGCCGCTTTATGGAACAGATTGCTCGGCGCAAGGCGGGCAGTGCGGCGGAGAGGCTGGTGAAGCTCGTCCCCGCTTTCTGCCACAAGATGACCGGTTTCCCTGCCGACGAAGAGGTTGAGGAAGCCGTGGTCGCGCAGCTTCAGAGCGGCGATGTGGTGCTGGTGAAACCCGGGGAGGTGGTGCCGGCGGACGGTACGGTGTTGTCGGGCGAGAGCGAAGTCAACGAAGCGATGCTTACCGGCGAAAGCCTGCCCGTTGCCAAGGTGCGCGATGCCAAGGTAGTGGCGGGCACGCTCAATACCACCGGCCCGCTCGTTGTCCGTATCGACAGCGCGGGCAGCGGCACGCGGCTGGCGCATATCGTCAGACTGCTCGACCGCGCCCTTGCGCAGAAGCCGCGACTGGCGGAAATGGCCGACCGCTACGCTTCCGCCTTCGTTTTCGGCGAACTGCTGCTGGCCGTGCCCGTGTTTGCCGGTTGGGCTTGGTATGCCGATGCGCAAACCGCGTTGTGGATTACCGTAGCCCTGCTGGTGATTACCTGCCCGTGCGCCTTATCGCTGGCGACGCCGACCGCGTTGGCGGCTTCCACCGGCACGCTGGCGGCGGAGGGGGTGTTGGTCGGCGGCAAGCAGAGTTTGGAGACGCTGGCGCAAATCGACGACATCGTGTTCGACAAAACGGGAACGCTGACCAAGGGCGAGTTGTCGGTCAGCCGGATTATCGGTTTAGGCCGTCTGAAAAATGATGAGGCGCTTGCAGTGGCGCAGGCGCTGGAGCGGCAGTCGGATCATCCGGTTGCCCGGGCTATCCTGCGTTGCCCGCTTTCAGACGGCCTGCCGCATATCAGGATCGGGCAGCGCGTCAACCGCGTCGGACACGGCGTCAGCGCGCAAATCGACGTCGGCGGGAAAACGCTGGTTTGGGCTTTGGGACGGGCCGGATTCGTGGCCGAAACGGCAGGCGCGCTGCCGCCGGATGCGGCACATATCGCGCACGACGGCAGCATGGTGTTTCTGGGTAATTCCGAGGGTTTTCAGACGGCCTTCCTGCTGGAGGACGGTATTAAAGACGGCGCGGCCGGTATGGCGGCCGAATTGAAGAAACGCGGGCTGCGGCTGCACCTGTTGAGCGGAGACCGCACTGCCGCCGTCGCCCACGTCGCCGCACAACTGGGTTTGGACGAATACCGTGCCGAAGCCGCGCCGGAAGACAAACTTGCTTATGTCGAAGGCTTGCAGCGGCAGGGGCGGAAGGTGCTGATGGTGGGTGACGGCATCAACGATGCGCCCGTACTCGCCCGTGCCGATGTGTCCGCCGCCGTTGCGGGCGGAGCCGATGTTGCGCGCGACGGGGCCGATGTGGTGCTGTTGGGCGACGATATGGGCGTGCTGCCGCTGATGATTGACCAAGCCGTGCGCACCCGTGCCGTTATCCGCCAAAACCTTTTGTGGGCGAGCGCATACAATATCATTGCGGTTCCGCTTGCCGTGCTGGGTTATGTCAAGCCGTGGATTGCCGCGCTGGGCATGAGTGCCAGCTCGCTGCTGGTACTGGGGAATGCGCTGAGGCTGCTGAAGAAGTGAACCGAAGGATTGTATCTCCCGCGATGTATTGAGGCCGTCTGAAAATCTGTTTTTCAGACGGCCTGATGTTTCAGGGATAAACGCGGAACTATTTTCCGGCTTTGTCCGCGTCCAGCATCGGTTTCAACGCCTCCCACACCTGCGGCAGTTCGGTGAAGCCGTCCGAATCCATCAGATGCCCGCCGTTCGGGATATGGATGACGGGGCTGTCGAGGCGTTCGGCCATGCTCAGGGTCAGTGCGAGCGGGACGTGGCTGTCGTTGTCGGACACGAGGCATTGCTTGGGCATACGGATGCGTTTGAGCACGGAGAAATCGGGAGCGGCCCCTTTGATATAGGGATCGAGTTGCGGCAGCGGCGGCAGCGGATCGGCGAAGCCCGCCGCCAGTACCAAACCGCCGATTCTTTCGGGCTGCTGGCGGCAAAGGAAGTGCAACAGGGTGATGCAGCCCAAGCTGTGGCCGACGAGGAAAGCGTTTTCGTCGGGCTTGCCGATGTGTTGGTCGAGGGTGAATTGCCAAGACTGGACGGTCGGATTGCCGGGATTGGGCATGGCTAACGCACCGGCCTGCACGCCGCAGGCACGCGCCTGTGCTGCCAGCCAGTCAAACCAGTTGCCGTGGGGATTGCCCTCAAAGCCGTGTACGATAAAAACGCGTCGGGTCATGATGTCCTTCCTTTCCAGCCTGTTTTGCTGTTGCGGCAATTTTATATTCTTCTTTGAATTATATCGCAAACAGACATGAGGCCGTCTGAAACCTTACTAAGGGCGTTTCAGACGGCCTTTGACATACAGGTGCGCCGCTTTTAGAAATATCCCGCCTTTTTACGCTCTTCCATCGCCGCTTCCGACACGCGGTCGTCCATGCGCGTGGCGCTGCGTTCGGAAATGGTGGCAGCCGCGGTTTCGGCGATGATGTCTTCGGGCGTGGCGGCGGTGCTGGCTACGGGGCAGGTGCAGGAAATGTCGCCGACGGTACGGAAGCGCACGTCGCGGATTTGGGAAACTTCGCCTTCGCGTTTCGGCGTCAGCGGGGTAACGGGGACGAGCAGCCCGCCGCGTTCGACGACTTCGCGTTTATGGCTGTAATAAATCGGCGGCAGCGCGAGGTTTTCGCGGGCGATGTATTGCCAGATGTCGAGTTCCGTCCAGTTTGAAATGGGGAACACGCGCATGTTTTCGCCGCTGAACAGCCGCGTATTGTAGAGCGACCAGAGTTCGGGACGCTGGCTTTTCGGGTCCCATTGTCCGAATTCGTCGCGGAACGAGAAAATCCGCTCCTTCGCCCGCGCTTTTTCCTCATCGCGCCGCGCGCCGCCCATCAGCGCGTCAAAGCCTTGTTCTTCAATGGTTTCCACCAGCGTAACCGCCTGCGCGGCGTTGCGCGAATCGGTTTCGCGGCGCAGGACGACCGTGCCTTTTTTGATGGAGTCTTCGACGCTGCCGACCACCAGTTGAACGCCCGTGCGCGCCACGGTTTCATCGCGGAACTGAATCACTTCGGGGTAATTGTGCCCTGTATCGACATGCAGCAGCTTGAACGGCAGCTTGAGTGGGCGGCCTTCGAGTTTGAACGCCTTGACCGCCAGCGCCAGCAAAACGACGGAATCCTTGCCGCCGGAAAACAGCAGCGCGGGATTTTTCGCCTCGGCGACGACTTCGCGGATGATGTAGATGGATTCGGCTTCGAGCCAGTCTAGGTGGCGGTTTTGGATGGACATGTTTTTCTCTTTTGCAGACTCCGTGACAGGCGATACTTTAAACAGGCCGTCTGAAAAAGGGAAAGAATGGTTTGTTCGTTATTAAGATGATTTCGTTATATATGCCAAAGCATGCGAACGTAAGAATGCGGGGGATAACGGATGTTTCGGCACCTTTAATTTTCGGCGCAGAATGCAGTCAGGCCGTCTGAAAAAATTTCAGACGGCCTTTATCTTTATCAGTCGGGTCAGACAGCGGGCGTTTCCGATTCGGCAGGAGAGACGTCTGCGGCGGAAGCCGTTTCGGGTTGTTCTTCCTGTGCCGCCGCTTTGCGCGCGGCTTGGGCGGCCGAATCCTGCTGTACGGCGGGATGTTGCTGGGCTATCGCCTGCTCTTCCGGGCTGACTTCGCCTTTGAAGCGGTTATTCAAATCAAAACGTTTGCCGCCGCGGGCCAGTGATTTCAGATAACGCGGACGGCGGCAGTGGTTGGCCAGCACGCGCGCAATCAGGGACGGGTCAAACTGCGGCAGCGCGGCAACCAAATCCTGATCGATACCGACTGCCAACGGTTTGAAACGTTTGAACACATCATATTTGCTGTAGATATGGTCGGCAATCATATCGGTCTGCTTTTTCTTGCTCATGGTTTGGACGGCGGACTTCAATGCTGCGCCCAAAGCGGTTTCTTGTGTCATCTCGGTTTTATTCCTGTGTAACGAATCCGTGGATTTTTTACGGCAAATTTCCGCCATTGTAGTATAAAGCGGATGTTTTGGCTAAATTTTTTAGGGGCGGCGGGCTTTGCCTGCACGGGCGATGTCGGGCGTATCAACGGCTACGTCGGCATTTTGTGCGCGATGGCGCAGGGCGTGGTCGATGAGTACCAGCGCGAGCATGGCTTCGGCGATGGGGGCGGCGCGCAGGCCGACGCAGGGGTCGTGTCTGCCGTGGGTGGCGAGTTCGACGGGGTTGCTGTTGATGTCGATGCTGCGGCGCGGGGTGGCGATGGAACTGGTGGGTTTGATGGCGATGTTGACGTGAATGTCTTGTCCGGTGCTGATGCCGCCGAGGATGCCGCCTGAGTGGTTGGACAGGAAGCCTTGCGGGGTGAGTTCGTCGCCGTGTTCGCTGCCGCGCTGGACGACGCTGCCGAAGCCCGCGCCGATTTCCACGCCTTTGACGGCATTGATGCCCATCATGGCGTAGGCGATTTCGGCATCGAGGCGGTCGAAAACGGGTTCGCCCAAGCCGACGGGGACGTTGGCCGCTTCGATATGCAGTTTTGCGCCGACGGAATCCAAGGATTTGCGTACGCTGTCCATATAGTTTTCCAGCTCGGTGATTTGGCTTTGGTTGGCGGCGAAGAAGGGATTTTGGGAAATGTGTTCGTAACCTTCAAACTGAATTTCTTTTTCGCCGACTTGGGTCACGTAGGCGGTGATTTCCGTGCCGAATTTTTCTTTCAGCCATTTTTTGGCGACGGCTCCGGCGGCAACGCGGGCGGCGGTTTCTCGGGCGGAGCTTCTGCCGCCGCCGCGATAGTCGCGCGTGCCGTATTTGTGCCAATAGGTATAGTCGGCGTGGCCGGGACGGAAGCTGGCGGCGATGTTGCCGTAGTCTTTGCTGCGTTGGTCGGTATTGCGGATTAAGAGGGCGATGGGTGTGCCGGTGGTTTTGCCTTCGAAGACGCCGGAGAGGATTTCGACTTGGTCGGCTTCGCGGCGTTGGGTAACGTGGCGGCTGGTGCCGGGTTTGCGCCGGTCGAGGTCGGCTTGGATGTCTGATTCGGTTAAGGCCAGTCCGGGCGGGCAGCCGTCGATGATGCAGCCCAAACCTGCGCCGTGGCTTTCGCCGAAGGTGGTAACGGTGAAGAGTTGTCCGAAAGTGTTGCCTGCCATTGCGTACCTGATTGGGAAATGTTTGAATCGGAGGGGATTTTAACATAAAGGCCGTCTGAAAATCTTGTTTCAGACGGCCTCTCGTATCCTAATGTCTTAAATATAAGGTCAGTTTAATTTGCCGTGGCATTGTTTGTATTTTAAGCCGCTGCCGCACGGGCACAGTTCGTTGCGGTGTACGATTCTGCCTTCTTCGGCCAGTGTGTCCAAACTGAAATCGTTGCCGGTCGGATCGAAGGCTTCGGTAACCAAATCGGTCTGCGATTCGCCGAGCAATTCTTCCATATCCGGTGCGCCGGAGTGCGTGGCGTGTATGTCGGTGGGCGTGCGTTCTTCCATTTCCTCCGGAACGGTATTGCGCTCGATTTGTACCGATGCCAGCAGTGAGGCAATATTCTGCTTGATGCCGCGCCACAGGTTTTCGAACATGGCGAAGGCTTCGCGCTTGTATTCCTGTTTCGGGTTTTTCTGGGCATAGCTGCGCAGGTGGATGCCTTGGCGCAGGTAATCCATTGCGGCCAGGTGCTCGCGCCATTGTGTGTCAATGACTTGCAACATGACGTTGCGTTCGAAATCAGCCATCGGTTTTTTGCCGACCAGCTCGGTTTTTTCGGCGTATTCGGTTTCGATGCGGTCAATCAGACGCTCTTTGATGTCTTGGCCGTCAAGGGTGTTGTCTGCTTCCAGCCATGACCGGATGTCTGCCGACAGGCGGAATTCCGCCTCAAGCTGGTGTTCCAGTGCGGGAATGTCCCATTGCTCTTCCATGCTGTCGGGCGGTATGTGCAAATCGACCAAATCGCTGATGACTTCTTCGCGGATACCTTTAGTCAGATCGCTGACGTCTTGGTTGTTCAGGATTTCGTTGCGCTGGTGGTAGATGACTTTGCGTTGGTCGTTGGCAACGTCGTCGTATTCCAATACTTGTTTGCGCATGTCGAAATTGCGGCCTTCGACTTTGCGTTGCGCACCTTCAATCTGGCGGGTCAACAGGCCGTGTTCGATGGCGACGCCCCGTTCGGGAGCAAGGCGGTTGAGGATGGCGGCGGCGCGGTCGAGTGCGAAGAGGCGCAGCAGCGGGTCTTCAAACGAGAGGTAGAAGCGGCTGGAGCCGGGATCGCCTTGGCGGCCTGCACGCCCGCGCAATTGGTTGTCGATACGGCGGCTTTCGTGGCGTTCGGTGCCGACGATATGCAGGCCGCCTGCGGCGACGACTCTGTCGTGTTCTGCCTGCCAGCCGTTTTCGAGGGCGGAAATCTGCGCTTGTTTTTCTTCGTCGCTCAGGGTTTCGTCGGCACGGATGGCGTCGATTTGATGTTTGAGGCTGCCGCCGAGCACGATGTCGGTACCGCGCCCCGCCATATTGGTGGCCACAGTGATGGCGCCGACTTTACCGGCTTGGGCGACAATCAGGGCTTCGCGTTCGTGTTCTTTGGCGTTGAGGACGTTGTGCGGCAGGCCTGCCTGATGCAGCAGCTTGGACACGAGTTCGGAGTTTTCGATGCTGGTGGTACCGACGAGGACGGGTTGTCCGCGTTTGTGGCATTCTTGGATGTCTTTGACGACGGCCTCGAATTTTTCTTCGGCGGAACGGAAAATTTGGTCGTTGAAGTCTTTACGCTGTACGGGGCGGTTGGTCGGGATGATGACGGTTTCGAGGTTGTAGATGCTTTGGAACTCGAAGGCTTCGGTATCGGCGGTACCGGTCATACCGGAGAGCTTGGTGTACAGGCGGAAGTAGTTTTGGAAGGTGATGGAGGCGAGGGTTTGGTTTTCGCGTTTGATTTCCACGCCTTCTTTGGCTTCGACGGCTTGGTGCAGGCCTTCGGACCAGCGGCGGCCGGACATCAGACGGCCTGTAAATTCGTCAACGATGACGATTTCGCCGTCTTGGATAACGTAGTGTTGGTCTTTGTGGAACAGCGAGTGCGCGCGCAATGCTGCCATGAGGTGGTGCATCAGGGCGATGTTGGCTGCGGAATAAAGGGAGTCGTTTTCTTGCAGCAGCCCCATTTGGGTCAGGATTTGCTCGGCGTGTTCGTGGCCGGCCTCGCTCAGGATGACCTGATGGGCTTTTTCGTCCACCCAATAATCGCCTTCGCCTTCTTCGGTTTCTTGGCGGACAAGTTGGGCGGGGATGGCATCCATAATCTGGTAGAGCTGCACGTTGTCGTCGGCCTGGCCGGAGATAATCAGCGGGGTACGCGCCTCGTCGATCAGAATGGAGTCTACTTCGTCCACTACGGCAAAATTCAATTCGCGCTGAACTTTGTCGTATTGGTCGGTTACCATATTGTCGCGCAGGTAGTCGAAACCGAATTCGTTATTGGTACCGTAGGTAATGTCGGCACCGTAGGCGTTTTGACGGTCAAACGGCTGCATATCGGCGATGATGACGCCGACGGTTAAGCCGAGGAAGTTGTAGAGCGGCGCCATGATGCCAGCGTCGCGCGAGGCAAGATAGTCGTTGACGGTAACGACGTGCACGCCTTTGCCGGACAGGGCGTTGAGATAAACGGCAAGGGTGGCGACCAAGGTTTTTCCTTCGCCGGTGCGCATCTCGGCGATTTTGCCGTCGTGCAGCACCATACCGCCGATAAGCTGTACGTCGAAGTGGCGCATACCGAGTACGCGGCGGGATGCTTCGCGGCAAACGGCAAAGGCTTCGACCAAAATGTCGTCCAGAGTCTGTCCGTCGGCGAGGCGTTGTTTGAATTCGGCGGTTTTAGCTTGGAGGGATTCGTCGCTCAACGCCTGCATTTCGGATTCAAGCGCGTTGATTTTGGCGACGGATTTACGATACTGTTTCAGCAGACGGTCGTTGCGGCTGCCGAAGATTTTCTTAGCAATGTTTGTAAGCATGAATATTGGTTCCTGCGCCTGATATAATTTGAAGAAGGCGAAGCACTGATTCTAACACAGGCAGCCCTTTAAAGTGATGATGCCCGTCGGAAATGATGGCTGATTTACTATATTTCAATATCTTCCGGTATTTTTCCAGATAAACAATCAAAAACCAAAGGCCGTCTGAAATATGAATTTAGAGCAACTGAGTAAACGCGACAGGCAGCTTGAAAGCCTGTTGCGGCAATCGCAACAATGGCGGAAGCTGGATGGAGAGGTCAAACGGATTATGCCGGCCAACCTGCGTCCGCATTTTCAGACGGCCTGTGTGGAAGGAGGGAGGCTGGTATTGCTGGCGGCGAACAGTATGGCTGCTTCAAGGTTGAAAATGATTTTGCCCGCGCTATTGCCGCAACTGCGAAAATTCAGGGGGGATATTGAAGCCGTCGCTGTAAAAACCGTGCCGAAAATACCCGAACGTGAAAAAGTCAACAGCCTGCATTTGAGTGAAACTGCACTGGAGAATCTCGGAAAAACGGCGGACAGGGTGCGTGAGAGGCATCCGGAATTGGCGGATGTGTTGGAAAGATTAGCTGAAAAACATAAAGTTAAATAACAGGTGATGGAATGGTACGGACAGGCGGAAGCTGTATCTTGCAAGGGTGAGAAGTACATATTGTTAATATGAGTTAATAAAATAAGTAATATTCATGTCCGACAAATAAAACTAATTCTCTTTTGTAAACAACTGTAAGCTATCTGGAATTTTTTGACTTAAATCAAAGTTTGCCTGAAAATAAAGTCGCATACTCCGCGACTAGACTTTACAGGACTTCCTGACAATCCGTTGCATGGTTTCCATAGAATCCTGTTTTGTGAATGAATTATCAGGATTTCCTAGATATATGTCTTTAAAAAACAATTTTCCATAAAACCTTAAGAAAGTTCCAAACTAGGAGATATCCAAATGAAAGCCTATTTAGCTCTAATTTCTGCTGCCGTCATCGGCTTGTCTGCTTGTTCGCAAGAAGCTTCAAAACCTGCCGAAGCCTCTGCTCCGACTGCATCTGCTGCTTCCGAAGCCGCACCTGCTCCTGCAGAAAGCACGCCTCCTGCCGACGCACCTGCTTCCGAAGCAGCATCTACGGCTGCCGCACCTGCGGCGGGCAACTGCGCGACTACCGTTGAATCCAACGATAACATGCAGTTCAACACTAAAGACATCCAAGTCAGCAAAGCTTGTAAAGAATTCACCATCACCCTGAAACACACCGGTACCCAGCCCAAATCAGGCATGGGTCACAATATCGTGATTTCTAAAGTGGAAGACATGGATGGCGTATTGAAAGACGGCGCTACTGCCGGTGCCGATGCCGACTATGTAAAAGCCGGTGATGCCCGTATCGTTGGTCATACTAAATTGATCGGCGGCGGCGAAGAGGCTTCCGTAACCGTTGATCCTGCCAAACTGGCCGACGGCAGCTACAAATTCTACTGCTCATTCCCCGGACACGGTGCTTTGATGAATGGTACCGTTACCTTGGTTGACTAAATCGCCGACAATCAAACAGCCTGCCCGCGTGCAGGCTGTTTTTTATCTGTATGGCGGAGCAGTCGGAGTAGAATATAGGCCGTCTGAAAACCATTTGAGAACACGCCAACATGAATCCGTTTGAAACCAAAAGCGTTACCTTTGCCGAACCGATTGAAATGCTGTATGCCTGCCACGGCAAAGTGCGCCGTTTCTGCGGCCAGGTCGCCATGCTGTCGGACTATATTGCCGAAAACGGCTGCAATCAGATTGTTTTGCAAACCATCCGCCAAATCGCGCAGTATTTCAACGTTGCCGCCCCGCTGCACCATGAAGACGAAGAAGAAAACTTCTTCCCGCTCCTGCTGCAATACGCGCCGCAAGCCCAAGAAAGCGTGGACGAGCTTTTGCGCCAGCATGTGAGCCTGCATGGCAACTGGGATGCCGTGGCTGCCGAATTTGCCAAACTCGAAGCAGACAACGCCTATATCCCCGATGCGGAAGCGTTCAAACGCTTTGTGGTAGGTTACGATGTGCATCTGGCGATTGAAGAACCCTTGTTTGACATGGGCAAAACGTTTATCCCCAAAGAGAAACTGACCGAAATCGGTGAAATTATGGCGGCGCGCCGACGCAGATAAGGCCGTTTACAGATTGCCGTTTCTTCAAACAAAGGTCGTCTGAAAACTTGAAAACAGAGTTTCAGACGGCCTCAGTATCCCCCTTAACACGACCATGTCGTCTGAAAAGGAAGCAAACCATGCTGACGCCAAAAAGCTGCGATTTGTTCAATATCCCGTTTTTCCAGTTTGCCCAACTCAAAAAATATCAGCCCGAAAGCATTCCGCAAATCAAAGCCGACTACAAGGAAAACTGGCAGATATGGCAGCAGTTGATACAGCAGGTCGCCGCAGATTTGGGCGAACCTTTCGCCCCGCCGCATATCGAACGCTGGTGTAACGGCTGGCAGGTGCGCGCCCATTTCTTCGCCTACTTCAAATACGCCCAATACAAAAACTCCGCCGCCATCCTGTCGATACTGCTCAACCGCCGCCGCCTGAGCGTCAGCTTGGACTGGCACTGTTACAAAGCCGACGTATCACCGATTGCGCTGCCGGAATACAACCGTTGGCTGGATGATTTCGATACCGAAAAATACGCCGCATTCGATATGTGGCATGGCGCGGAAAGCGAATATGACGACTACCGCACCGTCACACAACAAAGCGAATCAGACCGAAAGTTGCAAAACGACGAAGACTTTTTCTGCATCGGCAAACACATCGAACGCGACGATTTGGGCAAACAGGATGTAGCAAAATGGATAGTCGAAACGGTGGAAGATTTGCTGCCGCTTTATGAAGCCTGTCATGGCAAATGATTCAGAACATATCAACCTAACCCGAAGGTCGTCTGAAAATCAGATTGAGAACATTTCAGACGACCTGATTTCCAAAGTGAACAAAATGACCGAAACCCAATCCCTAGAACTCGCCAAAGCGTTGATTTCCCGCCCGTCCGTTACCCCCGACGACCGAGATTGCCAAAAACTGCTCGCCGAACGCCTGCACAAAATCGGTTTTGCGGCTGAAGAACTCCATTTCGGTGACACCAAAAACATCTGGTTGCGACGCGGCACGCAGGCTCCTGTCGTCTGTTTTGCAGGGCATACCGACGTCGTGCCGACGGGTCCTGTCGAAAAATGGGATTCGCCCCCGTTCGAGCCGACCGAGCGCGACGGAAGATTATACGGGCGCGGCGCGGCGGATATGAAAACCAGCATCGCCTGTTTCGTTACCGCCTGCGAACGCTTTGTTGCCGAGCATCCCGACCACCAAGGCAGCATTGCGCTCCTGATTACTTCCGACGAAGAGGGCGACGCGCTGGACGGCACGACCAAAGTCGTCGATGTATTGAAAGCGCGCGACGAGCTTATCGACTATTGCATCGTCGGCGAACCGACCGCCGTGGACAAATTGGGCGATATGATTAAAAACGGCCGACGCGGTTCGCTGTCAGGCAACCTGACCGTCAAAGGCAAGCAAGGCCATATCGCCTATCCGCATTTGGCAATCAATCCCGTGCATACTTTTGCCCCGGCCTTGTTAGAGCTGACGCAGGAAGTCTGGGACGAAGGTGACGAATACTTCCCGCCGACCAGTTTCCAGATTTCCAATATCAACGGCGGCACAGGCGCGACCAATGTCATACCGGGCGAGCTGAACGTCAAATTCAATTTCCGCTTCTCCACCGAGTCCACCGAAGCAGGGCTGAAGCAACGCGTCCACGCCATTTTGGACAAACACGGAGTGCAATACGATTTACAGTGGTCGTGTTCGGGGCAGCCCTTCCTGACCCACGCGGGCAAACTGACCGACGTGGCACGCGAAGCCATTGCCGAAACCTGCGGCATAGAGACCGAATTGTCCACCACCGGCGGCACTTCGGACGGACGCTTCATTAAAGCCATTGCGAAAGAACTTATTGAATTAGGCCCGTCCAATGCCACCATCCACCAAATTAATGAAAACGTGCTGCTGGACGACATTCCGAAGCTGTCGGCGGTGTATGAGGGGATATTGGCGCGGTTGTTGGTTGAAAAGGCCGTCTGAAAACGGCAGAAGGGTATTGCTCCGCCAAAATCGGCATCCTTGAGGCAATACCTTAAGGAACATCCTACGACGGTTCAATCAATTCTTTATCATAATAAGAATGGTGATGGATACCGGTACACATTTTCAGGAAGGTAGATTTTTATTAAGTCTTTTTATTGATAGGGCATTCCATTCAATTTTCTTAAGTGATATTGTGATACCAACTCGTTGATAAGGAGAAAAATGATGAAGTACGATAATTTTTTCTTTCCCGCAGACGATCTTGCTGCCAGTTGCCGCTTTTACCAAGAAGTGCTGGATTTGCCCGTTAAATTCGACTTTTCCGAAAACGGCATGGTTGCTTTTCAGGTAGGCGACGAAGAAGCCGCCATCATTCTCAAAGAGCGGAAAAAGTTTCCCGATATGACGCCTACCGTGTGGATTGAAGTGGAAGATGTGCAGGCAAAATATGCGGCGTTACAGGGTAGGAATATCCGTTTTCTAAGCGAACCTTTCCGCATTCGTACCGGATGGGCTGTGGAATTTATCGATCCGTCGGGTAATCGGTTGGGGTTTGTAGATTATCGGGAATAAAAATCTATGAAATGAAAACGGGGCGAGCTGTAGTATTGGCAAAGAAGCCGATAAATTGTTATAACAGGGAGGGTCATGCCTCCCTTTATTGTAAATAGATCTATACCTATGATTACCCTACCTTCTTTGAACGACCTTCCTTCAAAATGGAATGAAATCCGCGAGCGACTGGAAACAGACTTTTCAGACGACCTCGAAGCCCTGCTGCATGAACGTTTTACAGAACACGAAGCCAAGCAGTTCGAGCAGGATTTTATCGACCGTATCGGTTGCGCGCCTGAAGAATATGTCCGCATCCGCCGCGCCATCCGTTTGTTGGAAGCGCATTATCCTGACAGCTCAAACGAATTAACCGCCGCCGCCATTGCCACGCCTTTGGGCGAGATGCTGGCGGTGTTCGGTGGCAAAGGGTTGTGTTTGCTGGAATTTGTCGGGCAGAAGCATATGGAACAGGAAATTACCGCCGTCCAAAAAGCCTTGCGCGGACGGTTTGTGTTTCGGGAAGATGAGCGAACGCAACTTCTGCGGCAGGAATTGGACTTATACTTCAAGGGTCGTCTGAAAACCTTTGCCACGCCTTTGGAGCAGATCGGTACTGAATTTCAAAAGCAGGCATGGGATGCGCTCTTGGCGATTCCTTACGGCGAAACGCGCAGCTACAAGGAGCAGGCGCAGCGTTTGGGTAATCCCAAAGCCGTCCGCGCCGTTGCCGCCGCCAACGGGCAGAACAAAGTGTCCATCCTGATTCCCTGCCACCGCGTTATCGGCAGCGACGGCAAGCTGACCGGCTACGCGGGCGGCCTGAACCGCAAACAGTCGCTGCTTGCTTTGGAACGCGGCGAAGTTCAGACGACCTTGTTTTGATTTTGAGGTAGACAACACCGATTAAAATTATCGGATTTGAAAATCCGACCTGACTAAAATAGAGCAGCGGCAGATTGCTCATCAATGCCCGAACTGCCGGAAAGGAGAAATACGAATATGAACCTGAAAAACCGCCATTTCCTGAAACTTTTAGACTTTACGACCGAAGAAATCACCGCCTACCTCGACCTTGCCGCCGAGTTGAAAGCCGCCAAAAAGGCAGGGCGCGAAGTGCAGCGGATGAAAGGGAAGAACATCGCCCTGATTTTTGAAAAAACATCGACCCGCACCCGCTGCGCGTTTGAAGTTGCCGCGCGCGACCAAGGGGCGGGGGTCACTTATCTGGAGCCGTCCGCCAGCCAAATCGGGCATAAGGAAAGTATCAAAGACACCGCCCGCGTGTTGGGCAGGATGTACGACGGCATCGAATATCGCGGCTTCGGGCAGGACGTGGTCGAAGAATTGGCGAAATACGCCGGCGTGCCCGTGTTCAACGGTCTGACCAACGAGTTCCACCCCACCCAAATGCTCGCCGACGCGCTGACCATGCGAGAACACAGCGGCAAACCCTTGAACCAAACCGCGTTTGCCTACGTCGGCGACGCGCGTTACAACATGGCAAATTCGCTGCTGGTGTTGGGCGCGAAGCTCGGTATGGACGTGCGTATCGGCGCACCGAAAACCTTGTGGCCGTCTGAAAACATCGTCGCCAGCGCACGCGCCGTCGCCGAAGAAACTGGCGGAAAAATCTTGCTGACCGAAAATGCGGAAGAAGCCGTCAAAGGTGTAGATTTTATCCATACCGACGTGTGGGTCAGCATGGGTGAGCCGAAAGAAGCGTGGCAGGAACGCATTGATTTGTTGAAAGATTACCGCGTTACTCCCGAGCTGATGGCGGCATCGGGCAACTTGCAGGTCAAATTCATGCACTGCCTGCCCGCCTTCCACAACCGCGAAACCAAAGTCGGCGAATGGATTTACGAAACCTTCGGCTTAAACGGCGTGGAAGTAACGGAGGAAGTATTCGAAAGCCCTGCCAGCATCGTGTTCGACCAAGCGGAAAACCGGCTGCACACGATTAAAGCGGTGATGGTGGCGGCGCTGGGGGATTGATTGTGCGAAGGTATCAGGCCGTCTGAAAATCTGTTTTCAGACGGCCTTTTTGTTTTATTTAGTGTTAGTGGTTTTCAAAACTGCTTTTCCACGCTGACAAACCATTGCATGTTCCGGCGCGAGTAAAAGCCGCTCATATTGCTGTCGGTTCGCAGATAGCGCATATTCAGGTGCGGTACCAAACCTTTCCATGCGATTTTGTCGTGCCAGATTGAGGCATTGGCCTGATATTCGCGGTCTTTGCGGATAAAGCGGTAAACCAGCTCTCCGGGCGCGTCGAATGTGCGGCGGGTGTAGCGCAGGTTTGCACGCAGGCCGAGGCCGTCTGAAAAAAACTTTACCATACCCAGCCGGACGCCTTTGCGTACCGATGCCTGTTCCGCCTCCTTGGTGATGTCGTGCGACCAGTCCGCACCGCCGTAAAACAGCCAGTTTTTCGGCGCGGTATACAACAGCATGGCGCCCGCCAGCGGCATGCCTGCGTCGTAACGTGCCGCCATGCGGTGGTCCTGGTAGTGTTTTCGGACGTATCCCGCATTCAGCATCACGCGCCATCGGGCGTTCAGACGGCGGGAGAAGTCGGCATGGACACCGAACGAGCGGTTGTAGCGGCTGCCGCCGAGCCAGTTTTGTTCCGCAAACGGCACGATGCCGAACGAGCGCGTTATCGAGCGGTTTTTGTAGCCCGCCGCCAAGTTGACGCTTTGTTCGTTAAATTCCCGATTGTCCCAGTAATGTACGCCGTCGCCGCTGAGGTTGCCGTAGGCGAAATGATGGCCGCCCAGATTGATTTCGCGCGACAGGCCCAAGCCGTAGCGGAAGCCGTGCGCGCTTTGCGGCAGGCTGTCGGCGGTTTTGTGCCACTGCCGCCCGCCCCATTCGATGATTTCGGTAGCGGAAGCACTGTTGACATTATCCGTCGCCTCATATTGCAGCGAGGCTTCGGGTTGCCAGCTTTGTGCGTCTTTAACGGCTTTCAGGTAATGGTCGGCGAGCTGTTGCATGTCGGGTTGCAAATCCGGCTTGGCGCGTTCCAGCTCCGCCGCCGCTTCGCGGTATTGTTTGTTTTCAAACAACATCACGCCCAAATCGAAACGCGGATACGCCAAATCGGGCTGCCGCAGCACGATGCCGCGATAGAGCGCCACCGCTTCGTCATGACGCAATTGCGAACGGCGCAGCGCGCCCAGTGCGTAATCGTACAGGATTTGGTCGCGGTCGGGACGGGTGCGGTATTGTGCCAACAAGTCCGTCAAAGCGTCCCAATCCTGCCGGATGATGGCGCGGTTGATTCGTTCCTCCAAGGCACTGCCCGGACTGAGGCCGTCTGAAACGGCGGCGGGCGCGGGTTCGTCTTGTCCGGCGAGTTCTTCGGAAGAGGGTATTTTGTCGCCCGGGTGTTCGTCGAAGAAAACCGGTGCGGGCACGCGCACGGGCGGGACGTCGGCAAAGGCCGCGAGGGAGAGCGGCAGCAGAAGCAGGGGAAGTTTGTTCATATTTTAAGTAAGGCGGTAATGTGTCGTTTTTAGGCCGTCTGAAACGGGATTTCAGACGGCCCGGAAATTATAGCGGATATTACGGAAGGTTATTCTTTGATTTGGCTTAAAAGGCCGTCTGAAATCCCGTTTCAGACGGCCTTTTAAGTATGTTTTCCGATTGAAACGGAATGTGTGGCGGCAGTAAAATAAAAAATATTCAACCTGTTAACCGAAACGGAGGCTGTGATGAAAAAAACTTGGACGGCGGTAGCGGCGGCATTGGCCGTGGCGGCATGCAGCAGTGCGGGCAATGAAACGGAAATGCTGAAAAACCGGCTCACAGAGGCGCAGACGGCAGTGAAGCTGTCGGCTGAAAACACCAAGCGGCTGGAAGACACTTATTCGGACATTTATTTCGAGTTAAACAGCCTGACGGTGGCGAACTTCAAAGCGAAAGTGGCAGCGGGGGATACTTTCTATGCCTACATCGGCCGCCCCAGTTGCGGCGACTGCAACGCATTCGAACCGATGTTCAAGCGTTACATCGAAAAACACCGCCTGGGCAGCAAAATCTATTTTGTCAACGTGCACCGCCTGCATCAGGACAAAGAAGCATGGATGGCGTTCCGGCAGCAGTACAAACTGAGCGGTACGCCCGTATTGGCGAAATATTCCAAAGGACGGCAGGTGAACAAGCTGGATTTGGAAGACAACGGCGGCAGCATCAGCGCGGCCGATTTGGAAAAATGGCTGGCTTTGAATAAGTTATAACTTTTATCTTACTCAGAGGCCGTCTGAAAGGCATGGCCGGAAGATTTCATTCCGGCGGTGCGGTTTCAGACGGCCTTTTGTTTCGATGTTAATCTTGAGTAAATAAGTAGGATATTAATAATAAAAATCAATTAAAAACTAGATTAAATAAAGTTAGACTATGAAGTGCGTATGTCTTAAAATTTACCGCATGAATGCAATCCTCAATAATAGGGTAATACTAAAGAACTATCATGTTGATATGATTTAGAATTAGAAATCAAAAAAAGGCCGTCTGAAAACGGCGGATGAAGAAGAGCAGGAACACAATATGAACGTATCGAGACGGCAGTTTTTCAAGGTAACCGCCGCCGGCGCAGGAGCGACCGGTTTGGCGGTAATGGGCGTCATGCCCGAAAATGCGTGGGCCGAAGTGCGGCAATACAAACTTTCCCGCGCAACTGAGACGCGCAACAACTGTACTTATTGTTCGGTGGGCTGCGGTACGATTCTCTACAGCATGGGCGACGGGGCGAAAAACGCCAAAAAGGTGATTTTCCATATCGAAGGCGACCCCGACCATCCGGTCAGCCGCGGTTCGCTGTGCCCCAAAGGCGCGTCATTGTTGGATTTCGTACACAGTCCGAACCGCGTGCATTATCCGGAAGTGCGCGAACCGTTTACCAACGAGTGGAAACGCATCTCTTGGCACGACGCGCTGACCCGCATCGCCAAATACATCAAAGCCGAAAGAGATGCCAATCTGATTGTGCAAAACGAAAACGGTACGCCCGTCCACCGCCTGCCATCCCTCGGTATGCTGACCGCCTCGGCCTCTTCCAACGAAACCGGTATTCTGACGCAAAAATGGATGCGTTCGCTGGGTATCGTGGCGACTGACGCGCAGGCACGCGTGTGCCACGGCCCGACCGTGTCGGCGCTGGCCTCGACTTTCGGCCGCGGCGCGATGACTAATACTTTTGTGGATATTCAACATGCCGACTTCATCATGGTCATGGGCGGCAATGCTGCCGAAGCGCACCCTGTCGGTTTCAAATGGGTTATCGAAGCCAAAAAGAAAAAAGGCACCAAACTTTTTGTGGTCGACCCCCGTTTCAACCGCACTGCTTCCGTGGCCGATTTCTATGCACCCATCCGTTCGGGCAGCGACATCGCGTTTCTGGGCGCGTTAATCAACTGGCTCATCGAAAACGACAAAATCCAGTGGGAATACGTTAAAGCCTATACCAATGCGGGTTTTATCGTGTCCGAAGGATTTGATTTTGACGACGGTATGTTCAGCGGTTACGACGAAGGCCGGAAAAAATACGACAACGAAACCTGGTATTACGAGTTGGACGAAAACGGCTATGCCAAAACCGACCTGACCCTGCAACACCCGCGCTGCGTTTTCCAATTACTGAAAAAACATTATTCCCGCTATACGCTGGACGTTATGAACACCATCTGCGGCACCAGCAAGGAAGACTTTTTGAAAGTGGCCGAAGCATGGGGCGAAATGGCTGCGCCGGATAAAGCGGGTACGATTCTCTACGCACTGGGCTGGACCCAGCACACCACCGGCAGCCAGATTATCCGCACTATGGCGATGGTTCAATTGCTGTTGGGCAATATCGGCATGTCGGGCGGCGGCGTCAACGCCTTGCGCGGGCACTCCAACATTCAAGGTTTGTCCGATTTGGGGCTGCTTTCCACCTCGTTGCCGGGCTATCTGAACCTGCCCAACGAATTTAACCATCCGACCTTCCAAGACTATATCGCCAAAAACACGCCGAAGCCTTTACAGCCCAACCAGTTGAACTATTGGGGCAACACGCCGGCTTTTTTCGTCAGCTTCCTGAAATGGATGTACGGCGAAAACGCCACCAAGGAAAACAACTGGGGCTACGACTGGCTGCCGAAATGGGACAAGATGTACGACATCTTGCAACTTATCGAACTGATGTATCAGGGCAAGGTCAACGGCTTGCTGGTGCAGGGCTTTAACGCGCAGGGTTCGTTTCCCGACGCCGGCCGCGTTACCGAGGCGTTTTCAAAACTGAAGTTCATGGTGGTGATGGACCCGTTGAAAACCGAAACCGCTTCTTTCTGGGAAAACCACGGCGAAGCGCACAATGTGGATCCGTCGAAAATCCAAACCGAAGTTTTCCGTCTGCCGACGCCGTGTTTCGCCGAAGAAGCGGGTTCGATCGTGAACTCTTCACGCTGGCTGCAATGGCACCACCCGGGAGCGGAACCACCCGGCGAGGCGCTGCCCGATTTGGACATCTTGGGCGAACTGCACATGATGCTCAAAGAAATGTATGAAAAAGAGGGCGGTACCGCTCCCGAACCGATTACCAAGCTGGCTTGGCACTATAAAAACCCGAATGCGCCGACACCCGAAGAAATGGCCAAAGAATCCAACGGTTACGCACTGGCCGATTTGACTGATTCAGACGGCAACATCATCCGTAAAAAAGGCGAGCTGCTCGACGGTTTCTCCCAACTGCGCGACGACGGTACGACCGAATGCGCCACTTGGATTTTCTCCGGTTCATGGACACAGGCCGGCAACCAGATGGACCGCCGCGACAATACCGATTCCGGTTTGGGCAACACCCCGAAATGGGCTTGGGCATGGCCAGCCAACCGTCGCATCCTTTACAACCGCGCCTCGTGCAATCCGGAAGGCAGGCCGTGGAATCCTGACCGGGTACTGATTAAATGGGACGGCAAAAAATGGGGCGGAGCGGATGTGGCCGACTTTAAAGCCGATGCCGCACCCGGTTCAGGTATGAATCCTTTTATCATGAACGAAGAGGGTGTAGGCCGCCTGTTTGCCGCGCGCAAATTGGTGGACGGTCCGTTCCCCGAACATTACGAACCGCTGGAGTCGCCCATCGGCACCAACCCGCTGCATCCGAAAGTGGTGCAGTCTCCGGCCATACGCCTTTTCGACAGTGTGAAGGAGCGAATCGGCACGCACGAGAAATTCCCTTATGTGGGCACGACTTACCGTCTGACCGAGCATTTCCAGTTCTGGACCAAATCGGTCAGGCTGCTGATGATTGCCCAGCCGGAACAGTTTGTCGAAATCAGTGAAGAGTTGGCGAAAGAAAAAGGTATCGAAAAAGGCGATTGGGTGAAGGTCAGTTCGCAACGGGCCTACATCAAGGCCAAAGCCGTCGTAACCAAGCGTGTGAAGCCGTTGCAGATTCACGGCAGAACCGTACACCAAATCGGTATCCCGCTCCACGGTGGTTGGGAAAACATTGCAGGAAGCAAACAATTTATCGTCAACGGCCTGACGCCGTTTGTGGGCGACTGCAATACCCAAACCCCCGAGTATAAAACTTTTCTGGTAAACATCGAAAAAGCATAAGGAGCGGAACATGGCATTACAATCTTTGGACATCAAGCGCCGTTCCGCCACCTCGGCCGTTACCCCGCCGCCTGGCGTGCGCAAACCGATTGAAGTGGCGAAACTCATCGACGTCAGTAGCTGCATCGGCTGCAAGGCCTGTCAAGTGGCCTGTTCGGAATGGAACGACATCCGCGACGAAATCGGCACCAATCACGGCGTATACGACAATCCCATCGACCTGACGGCGAAAAGTTGGACGGTTATGCGGTTTTCCGAAACCGAGGAAAACGGCAAGCTGGAATGGCTCATCCGCAAAGACGGTTGTATGCACTGCGCCGACCCGGGCTGTCTGAAAGCTTGTCCGTCGCCAGGGGCGATTATCCAGTATCAGAACGGTATTGTTGATTTCCATCAGGAAAACTGTATTGGCTGCGGATACTGCATCGCAGGCTGTCCGTTCAATATTCCGCGCCTCAACAAGGAAGACAACCGCGCTTACAAATGCACGTTGTGTTCCGACCGTGTCGCCGTCGGTCAAGAGCCGGCCTGCGTGAAGACTTGTCCGACCGGAGCGATTCAGTTCGGTTCTAAAGAAGACATGAAGGCCGTGGCGCAGGAACGTGTCGAAGATTTGAACAGACGCGGCTATAAGAATGCCGGTCTGTACGATCCTCAGGGCGTTGGCGGTACCCATGTGATGTATGTGTTGCACCATGCCGACAAGCCCGGCCTGTATCACGGCCTGCCTGAGAATCCGAGCATCAGCAAAACAGTCAAACTGTGGAAAGGCTTTTTGAAACCGCTGGCGACTTTCGGTATTGCCGCCGCAACGCTGGCCGGCTATTTCCACTACATTACCGTCGGTCCGAACCGTGCGGTCGAAGACGGAGAGGAGCCGGAAGTTATCGGCAAAGACGGTAAAACCCTGCCGCGTGAGGAGGATGCATAATGAAAGAAAAACTGATTCAGCGCTATACCCGCCCCGAACGCATCAACCACTGGGTTGTCGCTATTTGTTTCGTCCTGCTGGCGGTTTCGGGATTGGCGTTTTTCTACCCCGCCTTTTTCTGGCTGACCGGTATTTTCGGTACGCCCCAACTGGCGCGCATGATACATCCGATTATCGGCGTCGTGATGTTTCTCGGCTTTGCCCGCCAATTCCTGCGTTACTGGCATCATAACTTTATCGACAAAGAAGACGTGAAGTGGATGACTTCGGTATTGAAAGTATTGAAAGGCTATGAAGTGGGCGACGTCGGCAAGTACAACGGCGGCCAAAAAGGCATGTTTTGGCTGATGACCGCCTGTATGCTGGTTTTGATTGCCACCGGCGTTATCGCATGGCGCCCGTATTTTGCGCAATATTTTCCGATTCCCGTTATCCGCCTTGCTTTGCTGGCGCACGCATGGGCGGCGACCATTCTGATTGCGGGCATTATCGTTCACGCTTATGCCGCCATCTGGATTAACGGCACCATCCGCGCGATGGTTGAAGGTGTGGTTACGCAGGCATGGGCGAAGAAACACCATCCGCGCTGGTATCGTGAAATGATTGCCAAAAACAAGGCACACGAGGAAAACACCGGCAACGGAGGTATCGATGGTGAGGCGGAGAAACCGTAAATCGAACGGAAAACCTCATTGATGTTTTGAGGCCGTCTGAAAAATCGGATTCCGCTTTTTCAGACGGCCTTTTTATGTCGCGCAGTCAAGCCGGTGAAAACGATGGAAGGTTTGTCCGTTTCTGTCAGGGCTTCCAAAAACATCTTTTCTAAATTCTGAAAGGCCGTCTGAAAACATCGCAATAACGTTTTCAGACGGCCTTTTATTGCCTTGAATTACGCTTTGGCTTTCAATGCCGCCGCTTCTTTGGCAAGGCGGGTGATGGTATCCCAGTCTTTGTTTTTCACGGCTTCTTTCGGGGTCAGCCATGAGCCGCCGACGCACAAGACGTTGGGCAGTGCCAAGTAATCGGGTGCGGTGGCGAGGCTGATGCCACCGGTCGGGCAGAAGCGCACGTCGGCATAAGGGCCGTAGAGTGCTTTGAGCATGGCTTTGCCGCCGACGACTTCGGCGGGGAAGAGTTTGAGGGTATCGATGCCGTGTTCCAAAGCCAGTTGGACTTCGCCCGGAGTGGCAACGCCGGGAATCAGTGGGATGCCGCTGTTGTGGCTGGCTTTGGCGAGGGATTCGTGCAGGCCCGGGCTGATGGCGAAAACCGCGCCTGCGTCTTCGACGGCTTGGAGCTGTTCGGGGTTGGTAACCGTACCTGCGCCGACGATGGCGTTGGGCACTTCTTTGGCAATCAGGCGGATGGCGTCGAGGCCGACGGGGGTGCGCAGGGTGATTTCGAGGGTGGGGATACCGCCTTCGACAAGGGCGTGGGACAAATCGACGGCGGTACTCAAGTCGTCAATCGCCATTACCGGCACAACTGCGCCGGCAGTCAGGATTTCGCGGGGGGTCAGTTTGGACATTTCGGTTCTCCAGGTGGAATGGGGTGTTGTTTTTTGCTGCGGTCAAACGGGATGGGGAGTTAAGTTTTCAGACGACCTTTTGTGGCTGTATTCGGATACCCGTATCCGACAAATGCCCTGATAACGTCGGATTTGAGAATCCAACATACGTCTATCTTAAACCGCTTTAATAATTTTTCAGACGACCTTCCGTTCACAAAGGTCGTCTGAAACGTACATCAGGCAAATTCGCCGCCGAAACTCATGGCGCCGGTTTCTGCGCTGCTGGTCATGCTGCGGAAGTTGGCGAAGAGTTCGCGGCCGCAGCCTTGTTGGTTCGCGCTCAAATCAATGTGTTCGACTTCGCGGGCGTTCCATTCGGCCTCGTTAATCAGGACGTTGAGTTCGCCGGTAACGGAGTCGAAGCGGATTAGGTCGCCGGTACGGATTTTGGCGATGTTGCCACCCATCAGGGCTTCGGGCGTCATGTGGATGGACGCGGGCACTTTGCCGGATGCGCCGGACATACGGCCGTCGGTCAGCAGTGCCACTTTGAAGCCGCGGTCTTGCAGGATGCCCAAAGGCGGGGTCAGTTTGTGCAGCTCGGGCATACCGTTGGCGCGCGGGCCTTGGTAGCGGACAACACACACAAAATCGCGTTCCAACTCGCCTCGCTCAAACGCAGCCAACACTTCGCGTTGGTCGTTGAACACAATGGCGGGTGCTTCGATGATGCGGCAGCCTTCGCGCACGGCGGACACTTTAATCACGCCGCGTCCGATGTTGCCTTTCATCAGGCGCAGGCCGCCGTCCGGGGAGAACGGGTTGTCGGCTTTACGCAGGATGTCGTCGTTGCCGCTGGTTTCGGGGGCTTCGCGCCATTCGAGTTTGCCGTCGATGAGGAAAGGTTCTTTGGTGTAGTGGCGCATACCGTGTCCGACGACGGTATCGACATCGTCGTGCAACAAGCCTGCGTCCAGCAATTCGCGGATGACGAAAGGCAGGCCGCCCGCTGCGGTAAAGTGGTTCACGTCGGCTTTGCCGTTGGGGTACACGCGGATGAGCAGCGGGATGATGGAAGAAATTTCGTCAAAGTCGTCCCAGTTCAAAATCACACCTGCGGCGCGCGCCATGGCAACGAGGTGCATGGTGTGGTTGGTCGAGCCGCCGGTTGCCATCAGGCCAATCAGGGCGTTGATGAAGGATTTTTCGGTCAACATTTCACCCAAGGGTTTGATGGTGCCGTTTTTGATGCCGCGCGCGAGGTGTCCGGCAGCGTAGCGGGTCAGGGCTTCGCGCAGGTCGGTATAAGGGTGGACGAAAGCGGCGGCGGGCAGGTGTACACCCATCATTTCCATCATCATTTGGTTGGAGTTTGCCGTACCGTAGAAAGTGCAGGTACCTGGGCTGTGGTAAGAACCCATTTCGCTTTCGAGTAAGGCATCGCGGCCGACTTTGCCTTCGGCGAAAAGCTGGCGGGTGCGGGCTTTTTCTTTATTGCCGATACCGCTGGACATCGGGCCTGCGGGGACGAAGATGCCGGGAATATGACCGAACGAAAGCGCGCCTATCATCAGACCCGGCACGATTTTGTCGCACACGCCCATAAACAGGCTGCCGTCGAACATTTGGTGCGACAGGCCGACGGCGGTGCTCATGGCAATCACGTCGCGGGAGAACAGCGACAATTCCATACCGGCATAGCCTTGCGTGATACCGTCGCACATAGCGGGCGTACCGCCGGCAACTTGCGCGGTCGCGCCGTTTTTCTGCGCTTCGTCTTTAATTTGGTCGGGGAAGTCTTTAAACGGCTGGTGTGCGGAAACCATGTCGTTGTAGGCAGTGATGATGCCTAAGTTGGGAACGGTGTCCTGAAGCATTTCGATTTTGATGCTTTTGGGCATGGAGGCGTAGCCGTGCGCCAAGTTGCTGCAACCGAGCTGGTTGCGCTCCAGCCGTCCCATTTGTTTGGCGCTGCGGATTTTCGCCAGATATTTTTCGCGGGTCGGACGGCTGCGTTCGATGATGCGCTCGGTGATTTCGGCGAGCTTGGGGTGGATAGGAGTGGTCATATTGTGGTTTGCCTTTTTGGTAGGTGGTGTGTCTGCGTGTTGCAGACGGCCTGATTATAGTATGTTGTGCTGTAACTGTTGTTTGTGAGACGGTTGAATGGCAGGCCGTCTGAAATTATTTTTCAATCAATATTGTAATGCATTTTTTGTAATTTAGTTACAAAAAATGCATTAATTGAGGCTGGAATTTGATGTAATCCATATAACGAAGACCTAATAGGTTGTGTATGGAAAATATTGCATATTTTTTTTAACCAAGTCAAAAAAATTTGAAAAAACAAGATAGACAAAATGTGTAGTGGCGTGTAGGATTACTACCGATTTTCCTATAAATTAAGGCATTGCCTGCTGCCTATTCGCAGGCCGTATAAATTCGTGTGATTAACGAAAGATAACAGATGATGAATACACAAACCAATTTCGACTTGATTCTGTTCGGCGCTACGGGAGATTTGGCCATGCGCAAGCTGCTGCCGTGCCTGTATCAGGCCCATGTCGCCGGACTGTTGCATCCCGAAGGCCGCATTTTGGGCGTGAGCCGCAGTAAATTCGATACTGCCGAATTCCTCGCCAAAGTCGAAACAAATTCCAAAATCCACATCAAGAATCATTTTTCCGAGGCGCAATGGCAATCGTTTGTCGACCGCATTACTTATCTGTCGCTGAACGTTACCGAGCCTGAAGACTTCGTTCGGCTGGGCGAAGCGGTGAAAGAACGCGCGGTGCCCAAAGACATTGTTATCTACCTTTCAACCGCGCCCAAGTTCTTCGCTCAGGCCTGTGAAAATCTGGCGGCAGTCGGCCTGAATGCCGACAATGTGCGCGTAGTGTTGGAAAAACCGCTGGGCACGGATTTGCAGTCTTCTCGAGAAATCAATGACGACGTGGCGCGCTTTTACAGAGAAGACCAGATTTACCGCATCGACCACTATTTGGGTAAGGAAAGCCTGCAAAACCTGCTGGCGCTGCGCTTTGCCAATGTTGTATTAGAGCCGTTGTGGAACCATAAATACATTAAGAGCGTGCAACTGACCATTGCCGAGCAGCTCGGCGTGGAAGAGCGCGGCGAGTTTTACGACATTACCGGCGCGTTGCGCGATATGGTGCAGAACCATTTGCTGCAAATGCTGTGTATGACGGCGATGGAGCCTCCGGCAAGTTTGGACGCGGACGCGGTGCGCAATGAGAAGGTGAAAGTGCTGAAAGCCCTGAAACCGATGACTTCGGCGGATGTCGACAAAAACGTTGTCCGCGGCCAATATATTGCCGCAGGGGGCATGAACGGCTACCTTCAGGAAGTCAACGTACCTTCCGGCAGCACCACCGAAACCTACGTTGCCATCCGTGCCGAAATCGATACGCCGCGTTGGGCGGGCGTACCGTTTTATCTGCGCACCGGCAAGCGCATGGCAGATAAAGTGGCCGAAATCGTGCTGAATTTCCGCGAATTGGACAATCGTATTTTTGAAAACAGCATCTCCGTACCCAACCGTCTGGTTATTGAATTGCAACCCGACGAGGCCGTTCGGCTGTATATGCAGGTCAAAACGCCGGGCGTGGGCAATACCGTTGAAATCGCGCCGTTGGATATGGATTTGGGCAAAGCCGCCGAAGGCCACCGCGCCGAGGCCTACGAGCGACTGCTGTTGGACGTGATTGACGGCAAACTGGCGCTTTTCAACCGCCGCGACGAACTTGAGGCCGCATGGGAATATGTGATGCCGATTCTGGAAAACTGGGCATCCAGCGCCACGCGGCCGCACGGTTACGCCGCCCATTCTTGGGGGCCTGAGGCCGCCCGCGAACTCTTGGCGCGCAACGGCGACAAATGGCACGAAGAGCAATGAGGCAGGTTTTCAGACGGCCTGTCCCATGAGCGGTGTTGGCCTACCGAGGCCGTCTGAAAATAAATCATACTGAAACGGGTGATACGGATGCTTCGTAACGGCGGTTCCGCATAACGGTTTTTCAGACGGCCTCATGGCTTCGGAAGGCCGTCTGAAAATAAAATACGGAAAGGAAAAATATGTTTACCTGGCATGAAAACGATAACGCTGCGGCAGCGGCGCAGTCTCTGGCAGACGCGGTTGCGACCGCACTGCAAAGCACCTTGGACGAAAAGGGCCGTGCGGTTCTGGCAGTGTCGGGCGGTCGTTCGCCGATTGCGTTTTTCGAAGCGCTCTCGCACAAGGATTTGGCTTGGAGCAACGTCGGTATCACCTTGGTGGACGAACGCATCGTGCCGACGGTTCATCCCGACAGTAATACCGCTTTGGTGCGCGGATACCTGTTGAAAAACAAGGCATCGGCAGCCAGATGGATTCCTATGGTGGAAGACGGCAAGCCTGAAAACCGGCTGCCGCCTCAAGAAGTGGTCGATTTCGCCTTGCAACACTACCGCCAGCCCGACGTGCTTGTCCTGGGCATGGGCGGCGACGGGCATACGGCTTCGCTGTTCCCGCAGGCGCCGCAGTTGGAGGCAGGAATCGATTTGGAGAACGACGTTACCCTGCTGCATACCACCCCGGTTACCGCACCGCATGAGCGCGTGAGCATGACGCTGGGTGCCATCCTGAAAACGCCGCATATCTTTCTGGCGATTCAGGGCGCGGACAAAAAAGCCGTATTCGAGCGGGCCGCCGCAGCACCGACTACCGAATTCCCCATCAGCCTGATTTTGAACCAGAATGGAGCAAACTGCCATGTCTACTACGCAAAATAAACCCGTAACGAACCAACCTTCTACAAGTTGGCCGCGCATGGTGGCCGACATAGGCGGCACCAACGCCCGCTTCGCGCTGGAAGTTGCGCCGCAGCAAATCGAGCAGGCGGAAGTTTTGCCCTGCCACGACTACGACACTATCATTGATGCGGCCCGCGAATTTCTGAAGCGCGTCGGCAATCCGAAAATCAGCCATGCCGCAGTTGCCATTGCCAATCCGATTTTGGGCGACTGGGTGCAGATGACCAACCACCACTGGTCGTTTTCCATCGAAACCACACGCCAGTCGCTCGGTTTGGAAACCCTTATCCTGCTGAACGATTTTACCGCGCAGGCGCTGGCGATTACGCAGACGAAGCGCGAAGACTTGGTGCAGGTCGGCGGAAAAGAGCTGGTGGAAAACGCGCCGAAGGCCGTTATCGGTCCCGGAACAGGTCTGGGCGTCAGCGGGCTGGTTCCGAGCAAGGCCGGCTGGGTACCGTTGTCGGGCGAGGGCGGCCATGTCAGCTTTCCGCCGTTTGACGATGCGGAAGTGATGATTTGGCAGTACGCTAAGAAAAAATACGGCCACGTTTCCGCCGAACGCTTTTTGAGCGGTTCGGGACTGACGCTGATTTACGAAGCATTGGCGGTTAAAGAAGGGCTGAAGCCGAAAAAACTGACGCCCGCCGAAATCAGTGAAAACGCCCTGAGTGGTTCGTCGCCGCTGTGCCGCCTGACGCTGGACATGTTCTGCGCGATGCTGGGCACGGTGGCTTCCAATCTGGCGCTGACGCTGGGCGCAAGCGGCGGGGTGTATCTCTGCGGCGGCATCATTCCGCGCTTTATCGATTATTTCAAATCCTCCCCGTTCCGCAACCGTTTTGAAAACAAAGGCCGGTTTGACGCCTATCTGGCCTCGATTCCCGTATATGTTGTGTTGAGCAAGTTCCCCGGACTGATCGGTTCGGCGGTAGCGTTGGACAACCATTTGCAGGGATTGGGCGGAGAATAGGCGCGGGATATGGTTTTCAGAGGGCCCCACGCAGGCCGGAAAGAATAACGAGGCCGTCTGAAAGCCGCCGCCTGCCGTATATCATCTCACCGTTTCGGTATCGAAAGGTCAAATATCATGTTAAGCAAAATCAGCGAATCATTGTCTAATTTATCCGGCGCCGAACGCAAAGTGGCGGAATGGGCGTTGGCGGAACCCAAATGGTTTGTCCATGCTGCGGTGGCCGAAATCGCCGAGCGCGCATCGGTGAGCCAGCCGACGGTCATCCGTTTCTGCCGCAGCCTGGGTTACAAAGGGCTGCCGGAATTCAAACTGGCATTGTCCGCCAGCATCGGCCACGAAGGGATGCCTTATGTGCATGAAGAGTTGAATGCCGACGACGACATGGCCAGCGTGGTGGAAAAAGTGTTGAGCAATACCGCCGCCTCGATTCTGGGAGAGCGCCGCGTTTTGCAGGAGTCGGAGCTGGAAAACGCCGTCGCCATGCTGCTGCACGCGCGGCGCGTGGAATTTTACGGCGTCGGCAATTCGGGCATCGTGGCGCAGGATGCGCAACACAAATTCTTCCGTTTCGGCATTTCCACCGTGGCTTATGTGGATACCCACACCCAACTGATGGCCGCCGCCGTGCTGACCGACAAGGACGTGCTGGTTGCCGTGTCCAATTCGGGTTCTTCCATAGAGCTTCTGGATGCGGTAAGCATCGCCAAGGAAAACGGCACGTCGGTCATCGCCATAACGCGTAACGATTCGCCGTTGGCGCAGCTTGCCGACTGCGTGCTGAGTATCGCCACGCAGGAAAACATAGAAGTGTATACCCCGATGGTGTCGCGGCTGTTGCAGCTGGCGGTCATCGACATCTTGGCCATCGGCCTCGCATTGCGGTTGGGCGAACCCGCCAGCCAGCAACTGAAAAAAGGTAAGCGCAGCATTTACGGCAAACATAAACACCACTTGGAAACACATAAAGACTGAAACCGAAACAGGTCGGCAACCGGCAATCGTGAACAAGGAAAAGGCCGTCTGAAAAATCCGAAATCGGGTTTTTCAGACGGCCTTTTCCTTGCCGGATATTAAGTAAAATGGTCTAGCAGGGTTTGTAGCCGTATTACGAAAGCATTACGTCAAAATATGTAGCAAAATAACAGTATTCAAGGCAAGCAGACATAAAGTATGATTTGTCGGTAGTCGGTTTAATTCGGATTACCTCGCCGAACCGGCCGCTATTCCGTCTGTAACAACAAGAGAGGACATCGATATGTCTACGCCTTCGTAACAAAACAACAATACCGCATTGTCGGTCTTAACCGCTTTGTTCTTTATGATGGGGTTCATCACCTGTCTGAACGACATTCTGATTCCCCACCTGAAAGCCATCTTCGACCTGTCTTACGTTCAGGCGATGCTGGTTCAGTTCTGTTTCTTTACCGCTTATGCCGTGATGTCGATTCCGATGGGCAAACTGGTCGGTAAAATCGGCTATAAGGGCGGCGTTATCGGCGGGTTTCTGTTGACTGCCGTCGGCTGCCTGTTGTTTTATCCTGCCGCCGACAGCGCATCGTATCCGACTTTTCTGGCCGCACTGTTTATTCTGGCTTCCGGCGTTACCCTGCTGCAAGTGGCGGGCAACCCTTACGTTACCCTGTTGTCCAGGCCGGGCAAGGAATCTTCCACGCTGACGCTGGTACAGGCGTTCAATTCGCTGGGTACGACGGTTGCGCCGTGGTTCGGTTCGATGCTGATTCTGGCCGATGCCGGACAAACCGCCAGCAAGGCCGAACAGATTTCTTCGGTGCAGATACCTTATTTGGGCTTGGCCGGCGTTTTGATATTGCTGGCCGTATTCGTGAAAATGATCAAACTGCCCGACGCGCGTAAAATCGCCGAGGAAGTAACCGAACACAGCCATGACGGCAAAACCAGCGTGTGGCAGTACAAACACTTGATTCTGGGTGCGCTCGGCATTTTCTGTTATGTCGGTGCGGAAGTATCCATCGGGTCGTTGCTGGTCAGCGTAATGGAAGTAACCGCCGGACTGGATCATGCCACCGGCGCGAGATTGCTGTCGGTATATTGGGGCGGCGCGATGGTGGGCCGCTTCTTGGGCACGCTTCTGATGCAGCGCATCGCGCCTTCCAAATATCTGGCCTTTAACGCAACGGCGGCGGTCGTGCTGATTGCGGTTGCCATCCTGTTCGGAGGAGGAAAAGTGTCGATGTGGGCGTTGCTGTTTATCGGTTTCTTCAACTCGATTATGTTCCCGACCATCTTTTCGCTGGCCACCAGCGGTTTGGGCAAATTTACCGGAGCGGCTTCCGGCATCATCTGTACCGCCATCGTCGGCGGTGCCATCGTGCCGGTAATGCAGGGTTTCTTTGCCGACCATATCGGCCTGCTGCTATCGTTCTTCGTTTCCGCACTTTGTTACCTGTATATCCTGTTCTTTGCAGTGAAAGGGCATAAAGCCGACGAAGCGGCATAATCCTTTTTGATTGCGGCATAAAGGCCGTCTGAAACCCGATTTCGGGATTTCAGACGGCCTTTATTGTCGGTGTGCGGATGTTTTACGGCTGTTGCGGTTGGACCGGTTTGCCGTCTATCGTTGCCCCCGTCAGCCTCAGATTGTAGGTTTTGCCGTCGTCGGTGTAGCTGATTTGCGCGGGAATGTTGTCAAACGCCGTGGCGAAAGCGTAGCCGACAGTGCTGTCGCCGCGGCGGACGCGGTATTTGTCTATATCGATATAGCCTTTGCCGAATTTGTATTTCGAGCTGCCTGTTTTATTGATGCTGTTGATGCGGTAGAGCTTTTTACCATTGGTAATGCGCGTTCCGGCAGGCAGCTTGCCGTCGCCTGCGGCGAGCTGCCAAGCCAGTGTAAACAGGTCCATCGTCGGGCCGGAAACGGTTTCGGTTTCTTCGCCTTCCTTGATTCTGCCGTAGGTAACGCTGTTGCCGTTGAATTTGGCTTCGGCGTAGAGTTTGCCGCCGCGTATGTCTTTGTAGTAAGACGGATAGAGGATGCCGTCTGAAATCGTGCCTGCGGATTCAAAGCGGATTTTATACAGCGGGACTTTGATGGACGAGACGATTTTGTAGCTGTTGCCGTTGCGGGTGAAAGTCATAACGGCGGGAATCCCGTAGCTGCCGGAATATTTCAATACGGCAGAATGCGGCAGCTCGGAAGCGGTTGCGGAAAGGGAAAATACGGCCAGAAGCAATGCGGTTGCTTTTGTTGTGTTCATGGGGTCTCCTTTCTTAATCTGTGTTCGGGTTATATCTGTATTTGGGATGCCGTTAAGCCAACAACGGGCGGTCTTCGGGCTGGTTCCGGCTGTTAATAACCCGATTGCCCTCGATTTTCAGACGGCCTGCGGCGAAATCGGCTACGGCTTGGGGGAAAAGCCGGTGTTCGACTTTCAATACCCGTGCGGCAATGTCGTCGGCCGTGTCGTTGTCGAAAATCGGTACGACGCCTTGGGAGATAATCGGCCCGCAGTCCAGCTCGGGGGTAACGAAATGAATGGTGCAGCCGGCCACGCGGCAACCCGCCGCCAGCGCGCGTTCGTGGGTGTGCAGGCCTGTGAACGACGGCAGGATGGACGGGTGGATGTTCATCAGGCGGCTTTCGTAACGGGTGCAAAATTCGGGGGTAAGGATGCGCATGAAACCGGCGAGGACGACCAAATCGGGTTGGTAAGCATCGATTTTTTCCATCATGGCCCGATCGAAGGCGCCGCGGGAGGCGAAATCTTTGTGGTTCAGGCTGTCGGTAGGGATGCCGCGCTCCGCAGCCCATGCCAGGCCGGCGGCGGTTGCGCTGTTGCTCAAAACGGCGGCGATGCGGACGTCCGGAATACCAGCGTTGACGATGGCCTGCATGTTGCTGCCGCGGCCGGAAATCAGAATAACGATGTTTTTCATGGGCGTACCAATTTTGGGTTAACAGTTTAAAACGGTAAGGGAATTTGCTGCGGCTGCATGGTCAAGGATAAAAGGCCGTCTGAAAACGAAGTCCGCAATGCCCGAATGGAGTGGCCTTGCCGATAAGAAGCCGCAGAACGGATATGGTTTCCGGATTTGAAAATCGGATTGATGCGCGCAGGGCCGGCCGGCGGTTTGGCAGAAGTGCTTTCCCAAAATGCAGAAATGCCGTCTGAACGGTTCGGATGCGGCGTTCAGACGGCATTTGCAAAGGGTTGCCGAAATAACGGCCGGTTATTGGGATTTTTGACCGCTCGCTTCCGCTGCAGATGGTGCCGCAGGCATACTTTCGGGTTTGCCGACTTTCAGCAGTTTGACGTCGAAGATCAACGTGGCGTTCGGGGCGATTTTGTCGCCGGCGCCGTTTTCACCGTAGGCCAGTTTGGCCGGAATGAAGAATGTGGCTTCGCCGCCTTCTTTCATCAGTTGCACGGCTTCGGACCAGCCCGGAATCACTTGGTTGACTGGGAAGGTAACCGGTTGTCCGCCGTTTTGTTTGCTGCTGTCGAACACGGTTCCGTCAATCAGACGGCCTTCGTATTCCACGGTTACGATGTCGGTTGCTTTGGGCGATGCGCCGGTACCTTCGGTTTTGACTTTGTACTGGAGGCCGGAAGCGGTGGTTTTCACGCCTTCTTTAGAGGCGTTTTCTTTCAGGAAGGCGTCGCCTTTTTCAAGATTGGTTTTCGCGTCTTCCAACCGTTTGGCCTGGGCTTTGGTTTGCTGCTCCTGAAGGAATTTCAGCATGACTTCCTGGGCCTGCATTTCGTTCATTTTCGGCTCTTTGCCGTCGTACATGGTTTGTATGGCTTCGTTGAATACTTTCAGGTCGATGTCCGTACCTTGGTCTTTCATCTGTTTCAGCGAACGGCCGATGTCCACGCCCATTGCGTAGCTGGCTTGTTGCGCCGGTGTGCCGATGGCGGAGGCTTCGGCGCCGGATGCGGCAGGTGCGGAGGCAGCCGGTGCGGCCGCGTCTTTCTTGTTGCATGCGGTTACGGTCAGGGCGGCAGCCAGTGCCAATGCGCTTAATTTGAAAGTTTTGTTCATAGCGGTATTTTTCTTGAAGAAAGGAAAAGCCCGATTATAGCCCAGTTTGCATGAATTGGCAGGCGGGCCGTCTGAAAAATTATCCATAAAACTGTAAATTAAATTCTGACATGCCGTTTGGCGGCGGATAAACGGTAGATATACGGTGGGTTCAGGCTTTTCCGTTCATGTCGAAATGTTCGATTTCGAAGCCGCGGCCGCGGTAGGCTTTGAACCGTTCCCGCGCTTCGGCCAGTTCTTCGAGGCCGGTGCCGACGATTTCGAACACGCGCACGGGCGGGGCGGGGGCGTCGCTCCAGAAGTCCGGCGACAGGTTCAGCACGGCGAATCCGTGCGGCAGTTCGGGCAGTTCGAAACCCGAAGCAAGCAGGACGGGCGTTTCAGACGGCACGGGGCTGCCGGTTGGCCAGATTTCGTGCGGGATGAAACTTTCGGGGTCAAACTGCCATAAATCGCGGTCTATCCTTGCGACGGTCTCGGCGGAATCCGACCAGACCAGCACGCGGTTGTCGCGCATGGCGCGGGCGGCCAGCCGGCAGGAAAAGACGGCGGGTTCGGCAACGTGGGTGTAGAAGGTGGCTTTGGGCATCGTGCGTTTGTTTGGAATGGGATGAAGGCCGTCTGAAAACGGAGCGCGGTTTTCAGACGGCCTTTTTAAGGTTTTATTTCTGCGGTGCGGCAGATTTGGCGGCAGCGGTTTCGGCAATCAGGTCAAGGAAGACCAGCGGCTCTTTGCCGGTGTTTTTCAGCGCATGGGACTGGCCGGGGCGGGCGATGGTGATGTCGCCGGCGCCGACTTGTGTCTGTTTGCCCGTGCTGTCGGTAAACAGGCCCTTGCCCGATACGATGATGTAAACGTCTTCGTTGTCGGTGTGTTTGTGTTCGCCGATGGATGCGCCCGGCGGCAGGGTCAGCCAGCCGATTTCCCTAAACGCGTCTTGTGCGGCGGTCTGGTGGCGGTTGAAGGCGAAGCGGCCGAGCAGCGGGCCTTTGCCTCCGGCTGCGTTTTCGCGGTTCCACTCCGCCAAGTCGGCTTTTTTGTACACTTGGACGCTACGGTCGGTAGGTTTGGCCTGTTCCGCGGCGTGAACGCTGACGGTCGTGCCGAGCAGAAAGGTGACGGACAATGCGGCAAATAGCGGTTTCATCATGGTTCTCCGTTTGTCGGGTTGTGTCAGAAGATGATGCGTTCCGTTTTCAGACGGCCTGCGGGGTCGGTTGCTTTGCCCCGCAGGCGTCAAGGCTTATTTCACGTTGCGCAGATAGTTCAGCAACAAGGGAACGGGGCGGCCGGTCGCGCCTTTTTCGCTGCCGGATTTCCATGCCGTACCCGCGATGTCGAGGTGCGCCCACGGGTAGTCTTCGGTGAAATAAGACAGGAAGGTGGCGGCGGTAATCGTGCCTGCGCCGGGCGTGCCGATGTTGGGGATGTCGGCGAAATTGGATTTGAGCTGGTCTTTGTAGGTTTCAAAGAGCGGCAGTTGCCATGCTTTGTCGTCCACGTTGCGGGAGGCGGCAAGCAGGCTGTCGACCAAATCCTGATTATTGCCCATCACGCCGCTGACGTCATGTCCCAAGGCGATGATGCACGCGCCGGTCAGGGTGGCGACATCGATGACGGCTTTAGGCTTGAACTGCTCGGCGTAAGTGAGCGCATCACACAAAATCAGACGACCTTCAGCATCGGTGTTCAACACTTCAATCGTCAGGCCTTTCATGCTTTTCACGACGTCGCCCGGTTTGTTTGCCGCGCCGGAAGGCATGTTTTCGCAGGTGGCGACGACGGCGACGAGGTTAATCGGCAGTTGCAGTTTGACGGCGGCGCAGAAGGTGCTGATGACGGTTGCCGCGCCGCACATGTCAAACTTCATTTCGTCCATGTTCAGACCGGGCTTGAGGGAGATGCCGCCGGTGTCGAAGGTAATGCCTTTACCGACCAAGACGATGGGGGCGACTTCTTTGTCGGCCGCGCCGAAGTAGCTCAATTCAATCAGATAGGGGTCTTCCATGCTGCCTTTGGCGACCGACCAGAACGAACCCATGTTTTCTTTGATGTAGTCTTTTTCAATGATTTTGGCGTGTGCGCCCAGTTTTTCGGCTTCGGCTTTGGCGGTGCGCGCTAAAAATTCGGGCGTGCATTCGTTGGGCGCGGCGTTACCCAAATCGCGGCAGAGGCTTTGTCCATAAACCTGCGCTTCGGCGACGCGCAGGGCTTCTTTGACGGCGGCTTCGTGTGCGGTGTGGAACACGGCTTGCGAGAACTTGGCGGGCTTGGCTTCTTTTTTGTAGCGGTCGAAACGGTAGGCGGCGTTGCCGAACGCGATGGCGAAGGCTTCGGCAACGGCGGCGGCTTGCGCTTCATCGAAGGCATGGATGTCCGCATTGACCGTTTCCTGATTTTGCGCCCATTTGGCGGCTTCGGCGGCAGCTTTGTTCAGCGCGGCGCGGTCGGTTTTTTCGAGGCGGACGACGGCGACTGCCTGCAAACCGTTGTCCGTCGGGATTTTGGTGTCGGCGAAATTTTGACCTTCTTCAAGCGAAGACAAAAGGGCAAGGGCGGTCGGGTGGTTTAATTGCGCCTCTTCGGTGCAGACAAATAACTGCGCGCCTGCCTGTTGCGGCTGCAAGGTTCCGGCTTTTGTGCTAAATTCCACGTTTATACTCCTGATTGAAGCGGTTGTTTGGGAGGGTTTCAGACGGCCCCGCCATTCTTGGGAGGCCGTCTGAAAAGACGGTTTGATTGTACTCCATCATCAGGCCGTCTGAAACTGCGGCGGCGGGACGGAAGGCTGCCGGAAGTTTTTTTCAGACGGCCTGCATTATCAAACGGGCGTACCCGAAACAGCGAAGATATGATTTACCAAAGAAACTTTATCAAAGAACTTTCCTTTACCGCCGTCGGCATTTTCGTGGTGCTGCTGGCGGTGCTGGTATCGACGCAGGCCATCAACCTGCTGGGGCGCGCGGCGGACGGGCGTGTGGCGGTAGATGCCGTGGCCGCATTGGTCGGCTTCTGGGTTATCGGCATGACGCCGCTTTTGCTGGTGCTGACCGCGTTCATTAGCACGCTGACCGTGTTGACCCGCTACTGGCGCGACAGCGAAATGTCGGTCTGGCTTTCCTGCGGACTGGCGTTGAAACAGTGGATACGCCCCGTCATGCAGTTTGCCGTGCCGTTTGCCCTGCTGATTGCCGTCATGCAGCTTTGGGTGATGCCGTGGGCGGAACTGCGCAGCCGCGAATACGCCGAAATCCTCAAGCAGAAACAAGAACTTTCGCTGGTGGAGGCGGGTGAATTCAACAGCTTGGGTAAGCGCAGCGACCGCGTGTATTTCGTCGAAACTTTCGATACCGAGTCGGGCATTATGAAAAACCTGTTTCTGCGCGAACTGGACAAAAACGGCAACGACAACATTATTTTTGCCAAAGAGGGCAATTTCGCCCTGACCGACAACAAACGGACGCTGGAACTGCGCAACGGCTACCGTTACAGCGGCAAACCGGGCAGGGCGGACTACAATCAGGTTTCGTTCGAACACCTGAGCATGATTATCAGCACCACGCCGAAAATCGTCGATCCGATTGCGCACCGCCGCACCATTCCCACCTCCAAATTATTCGGCAGCGACAATCCGCAGTATCAGGCCGAACTGATGTGGCGGCTGTCGCTTCCCATCAGCGTACTGCTGCTGAGTATGCTGGCCGTGCCGCTTTCTTATTTCAACCCGCGCACCGGCCATACCTATAATATTTTGATTGCCATCGGCATGTTCTTAATCTACCAAAACGGCCTGACTTTCCTGCGCGATGCGGTGGAAGACGGCAAAATCCATTTCTGGTTCGGCATGCTGCCGATGCACATCCTGATGATTGTCATCGCCGTCGTTTTGCTGCGCGTGCGCAGTATGCCGGCGCAACCGTTCTGGCAGGCGGTAGGTAAAAGTCTGACTCTGAAAGGCGGAAAATGAAACTGATTCCCCGCTATATCATCCGCCAGATGAGCGTAATGGCGGTATACGCGCTGCTGGCGTTTCTGGCTTTATACAGCTTTTTCGAAGTCATCAACGAAATGGGCGATGTCGGCAAAGGCAGCTATACCGGCGCGAAAATGGCGCAGTATGTTCTGATGCAGATGCCCGCCCGCGCTTACGAACTGATGCCGCTGGGCGTGTTGATCGGCGGCCTGATTGCCCTGAGCCAGCTTGCCTCCGGCAGCGAACTGACCGTGATTAAGGCCAGCGGTATGAGTACGAAAAGGCTGCTTGCCGTGCTGTCGCAGTTCGGCCTGATTTTTGCACTGGCGACCGTGGTATTGGGCGAGTGGGTCGCGCCGGACCTGAGCCGCCGCGCGGAAAACATGAAAGCCAGCGCGATCAACGGCAGAATCAGCGCCGGTGCGTCGGGTTTGTGGATGAAAGAGCAGAACAACATCATCAATGTGCGCGAAATGCTGCCCGACCACACGCTGCTGGGCGTGAAAATCTGGCAGCACGACGACCGCTACCAGCTTGCCTCTGCGGCCGAAGCCGAATCCGCCGCGTTGAATCCGGACGGAAGCTGGCAGCTTAAAAACGTGCGCCGCAGCGTGCTGAAGGGCGAGCAGGTCGCCGTGTCCTCCGAATCCTCACAACGCTGGCCGGTGGCGCTGCAAAGCGGCCTGCTGGACGTGTTGCTGGTCGATCCCGACCAGATGTCGGTGTCCGAGCTGACCACCTATATTGCCCATCTGAAAAGCAATCATCAGAAAACCGATACCTATTCCGTCGCCTGGTGGCGCAAACTGATGTATCCGATTGCCGCATGGGTGATGGCGCTGGTGGCGTTTGCCTTTACGCCGCAGACCACGCGCCACGGCAACATGGGGCTGAAACTCTTCGGCGGTATCTGCCTCGGCCTGGTGTTCCATTTCGCCGGACGGCTGTTCGGCTTTACCAGCCAGCTTTACAGCGTGCCGCCTTTTCTGGCGGGAATGCTGCCGACGGTCATTTTCGCGCTGCTGGCGGTCTATCTGATACGCAGGCAGGAAAGGCGCTGATTATGCCGGATAGGAAAAGGCCGTCTGAAACTCAATTTCAGACGGCCTTTCGGCTTTTAACGGCTCAAGCGAACCAGAAACGGAAGACCAGATAGAAGACCAGCAGCAATACGCCCGCCCACACCAGCAGCATGAATCCCGCCACGGCGCGGCCCAAACGGAATACGGGGTTTTTGCTTTCGTCTTCCGGCAGCAGGCCGGCGGTTTGTTTGTCGGGGATTCGGTTGTCGGACATGGTTTTCTTTCCGGTAGGATTTTTCAAACGCGTAAGGTTACGCCGATAGCGGGGAAGATTCAAGGGCGTATTGTTTCTGCCGTGCGGCTTCAGAAAGAATCTTCTCCGTAACCGTTGTTTTCGTCCCACGCGGTTTTCAAGGCCGTCTGAACCGTATCCGCATCAAAGCCGCGGTAGGTCAGAAAGCGTGCCTGTTTCTGCTTTTCCTTCAAATCGGCGGCGCTCTGCCGGAATTTTTTGCGCAGGATGGCGACGGCGGTCCGCAGCTCGTCTTCGCGGCGCGGCATCAGGCTGCGGCTGATTGCTTCGTCCACGCCCTGCGCCGCCAGAGCCTGTTGCAGCCGCAGCCTGCCTTGCCGGCGGCTTTTGCTGTGGATGTAGGCTTCGGCGTAGCGTTGGTCGGACTGCCAGTTGCGTTCGGCAAATTCATCCAACACTTGTTCCAATTCTTCTTCGCTTTCGGCATACGGGGCGAGCTTGCGCTTGAGTCTGACACGGCTGGTTTCCTGTCGGGAAAGAATGTCCATCGCGCGGGCGCGCAGGGATTTTTGGGGTTTCATGCGGAGGTCGTCTGAAAATGTGCTTGAACAAATACTAAAAATAATGCCAATGCAGGGATAGGAATATAAAACAGAAGACGGAGTGTTTTTTTCTCTAATGCACGGTGATAAAAACAAGTAAAATCAGTGGAGCCTATTTGTTTATTTACATAAACTGATGATTTATAAATACTATAAGGTTTTAAAATACAGAGAAATCCAAATAATAGAATTATCCATAATAATATAACGATACCTATAAGTATCAATATCTCATGAAAATTTTTTATTTTTATATCTAATAGCCTAAAAAGAAATAGCGCTACACTTCCTAATAAATAAAATCCTAATATTGCTTGGCAATATCCAATAGTTTGTGAAAGTTTTGGAATTTTAATTGATATGATGTTTTTATCATCATCAAACTTAAAATACTCAGCTACTCTTTTGTAGTGATGAAATGCAACAGGTGCTTTATTTTTCAGATATAACTCCATCAATTTTTCCTGATAACCAAAACCCAAAGACAATCCTGTTACCAATTTAAAATATTCTTCGGATAAGGAGGTCTTAAGAAATTTTTTAGTCCCCTTGTCATGACCATTGAAGTTATGGGCCTCTTTTAAATTATTAAGCCTACTTCTACTAATATCATCCCAAAATGATTTTAAGGGTTTATATAATGCTCCTAGCAATAATAAACAATAAATAATAGGCAGGAATTGTTTATTTACTCCTAGTTCATTAATAATTTTTAAAATATCAGTCATAAAGGTATCTTGTTTTAGGCGTCTTTTGCTTTTTGCGGCCGCAGGTTTTCGTAGATTTCGGGCAGCGAGCCGATCAGCCAATCGGGCTTGGTCGCCTTGTCTTGCGACAACAAAGGCATGTCGCCGTAGCCGTAGGTTACGCCGACGCTGAGGCAGCCGGCGGCTTTGGCGGCGATGATGTCGTTACGGGAGTCGCCGACCATAATCATGTTGGCGGTATCGATGCCCAGCACTTCGGCGGCGTGTTGCAGCGGCAGCGGGCTGGGTTTCTTTTCCGGCAGGCTGTCGCCGCCGAGTATCAGGCTGAAATAGTCGGCAAGGCCAAGCTGCTTCAACAGTTCGGCGGCGAGGATTTCGTTTTTGTTGGTAATCACCACCAGCGGGATGCCCAGTGTCTTCAGCAAGGCAAGTCCGGCTTCGGTTTCGGGATAGGGGCGGGTGAAGTCGCTTAAGTGATCGCGATAGTATTTCATGTAGAACACGAAACCTTTTTCCCATAAGTCGGGCGCGGCCTCTTGGTCGCGGTCGTCGGTGATGACGCGGTGGACGAGTTTGCTGATGCCGTCGCCGACGTAGCTTTCCACGGTTTTGGCCGGGAGCGGCCGCATCCCCAAATACTCGCGCATGGCTTCGGCGGCGGCGGCCAAATCGGGAACGGAATCGCACAAAGTCCCGTCAAGGTCGAATGCGGCGGCTTGGACGTGGTCGATGGTCGGAGTCATGGTTTTCTTTCTGCGGGATTAGTTTGAAGGGAGATATTCTAACATCGTTCGCAACGGAAGGCCGTCTGAAACCGGATTTTCAGACGGCCCGTGCGGAAAATATACGGTGGCGGAGCGCTTGTCGGGCCGTTACGGAATCCCGTTATAAAAATCAATCTGCATCTATGAAACGATTTATTTTTTCTTGACTACATGCTATTACATTTTAGGCGGTTTTTGTATATAGTACGAAATGTATTATGTTAATAACCCGTATGAAAAGGAAAGATATGTCTCACTCTGCTACAAAAGAAACACTGAATCCTTTCGAAATCGCGCAAAAGCAGGTCAAAACTGCCTGCGACCGACTCAATGCCGACCCTGCGGTGTATGAAATCCTGAAAAACCCGCAACGCGTTTTGGAAGTTACCTTCCCTGTCAAACTCGACAACGGCACGGTCAAAACCTTCACCGGCTACCGTTCGCAACACAACAACGCCGTCGGCCCCTACAAAGGCGGCGTGCGCTTCCATCCTAATGTGAATCTGGACGAAGTCAAAGCCCTGTCGATTTGGATGACCATCAAATGCTGCGTTGCGGGCATTCCTTACGGCGGCGGCAAAGGCGGCATTACTTTGGATCCGCGCGATTATTCCGAAGCAGAGTTGGAGCGCATTTCACGCGCTTATTCCGAAGCCATCTCCCCGCTCATCGGCGAGAAAATTGATATTCCCGCCCCCGATGTGAACACCAACGGCAAAATCATGTCGTGGATGGTTGATGCCTACGAAAATGTCGTTAAAAAATCCGCGCCGGGCGTGTTCACCGGCAAACCGGTCGAATTCGGCGGCTCTTTGGCGCGTACCGAAGCGACAGGTTACGGCGTGAACTTTGCCGCCGTCCAAGCTTTGGAAAAACTCGGCAAAGACGTGAAAGGTGCGACCTACGCCATTCAAGGCTTCGGCAATGTGGGCTATCACACGGGCTATTACGCGCATCAATCCGGCGCGAAAGTCGTTGCCGTTTCCACCGTCGATGTCGCCATCTACAATGAAAACGGCTTGGATATGGAAGCCCTGTTCAAAGAGTTCCAAGAAAAAGGCTTCATTACCAATGAAGCGGGTTACGGCAAGGAAATCAGCAACGCCGAACTCTTGGCGCTGGATGTGGACGTACTCGCCCCTTGCGCTCTGGAAAACCAACTGACTTCCGAAAACGCAGGCAAAGTACGCGCTAAAATCGTCGTCGAAGGCGCAAACGGCCCGACTACGCCCGAAGCTGATGCCATCCTGCGTCAAAACGGCGTGCTGGTCGTGCCCGATATTCTGGCGAACTGCGGCGGCGTGGTCGTTTCTTATTTTGAATGGGTGCAAAACCTGCAAGGCTATTATTGGGAATTTGACGAAGTTCAGGAAAAAGAAACTGTCGTCCTGCGCCGCGCGTTCCGCGATATTTGGAATTTGGCGCAAGAGTATGACGTGGACTTGCGTACCGCGTCTTACATGATGAGTATCCGCCGCGTTGAAAAAGCGATGAAGCTGCGCGGCTGGTATTGATTTTGTTCCGTTATCCCTGCCGGAAGGGTGGGACATTCCGATTTGTTTGAAACCGAAAGAGGCCGTCTGAAAACTGTTTTCAGACGGCCTCTTGATTTGCGATGCGGGCTTATTTGCCCAAATCAAACGCTTTGTGCAGCACTCTGGTCGCCAGTTCCATATATTTTTCGTCAATCAATACCGAAACTTTGATTTCGGAAGTGGAAATCATCTGGATATTGATGCCTTCTTCCGCCAGCGTGCGGAAGATTTTGGCGGCCACTCCGGCGTGCGAGCGCATACCCATGCCGACGGCGGATACTTTGCATACGGTGTCGTCGCCGTCGATGGCGGTGGCGCCGATGCTGTCTTTCAGGCCGTTCAGCAGGTCGAGCGTCTGTTTGTAGTCGCCGCGCGGGACGGTGAACGAAAAATCGGTGGTGCCTTCCGAGCCGACGTTTTGGATAATCATGTCGACTTCGACGTTGGTATCGGCCACCGCGCCTAATATCTGATAGGCCACGCCGGGTTTGTCGGGTACGCCGCGCACGTTGATGCGGGCTTGGTTTTTGTCGAACGCGATACCGGTTACGGCAGCTTTTTCCATGTTATCGTCCTCTTCAAAGGTAATCAGGGTGCCGTCGCCGCCTTCTTGCAGGCTGCTGAGTACGCGCAGGCGCACTTTGTATTTTCCGGCAAATTCAACTGAACGGATTTGCAATACTTTCGAGCCGAGGCTGGCCAGCTCGAGCATTTCTTCAAAAGTGATGGTATTGAGGCGGCGCGCTTCGGGCACGACGCGGGGGTCGGTGGTGTAAACGCCGTCCACATCGGTGTAGATTTGGCATTCGTCGGCCTTGAGGGCGGCGGCAAGTGCGACGGCCGAGGTGTCCGAACCGCCGCGGCCCAGCGTGGAGATGTCGCCCGTGCTGCTGACGCCTTGGAAACCGGCGACGATGACGACGCGGCCTTTAGCCAGATCGGCACGCATTTTCTCGTCGTCTATGCTTTCGATGCGGGCTTTGGTGTGGGCGGTATCGGTTTTCAGGGCAACCTGCCAGCCGGTATAGCTTTTCGCGTCCACGCCGATGTTTTTCAACGCCATCGCCAAGAGGCCGATGGTCACTTGTTCGCCGGTGGCTAAGACCACATCCAGTTCGCGCGGGTCGGGGTGTTCCTGCATTTCGTGCGCCAGTGCCACCAAACGGTTGGTTTCGCCGCTCATGGCGGAAACGACCACGACCACGTCATGACCTTCGGCGCGGGCTTTGGCAACACGGTTGGCTACGTTTTTGATGCGTTCGGGGGAACCTACCGATGTTCCGCCGTATTTCTGTACGATTAACGCCATGTTTCGTGCTTTCTGTTTGAGATTGGTAGGGCAGCGGTATGCTGCAAAGTCGGAATCTTCCCGCCTGCCTGAGCAGGTTTCCGCGCTGCGGCAAAATGCGGGCAAATCTTTGTGTATTTTACTGTCGTTTACATGAATTTCAAGGATAAATTGGATTTTGGCGGCAAACGGGCCGCCGGATACAGGAGGCCGTCTGAAAATATGGTTTCAGACGGCCTTTGTATAGTTTGCAGAATACCGTTATCCGACAGGGCGGGGTGTTTTCAACGCGTTTTGCTGGTGCCGCACCAGCTCGGCGATGCCTTTTTGCGCCAGCGCAATCAGTTTGCCCAATTCGTCCAAGCTGAACGGCGCGCCTTCCGCCGTACCTTGGATTTCGATGATTTTGCCCGATGCGGTCATAACGATGTTGACGTCGCTGTCGCAGCCGGAATCTTCGGGGTAGTCCAAATCCAGAAGCGGCACGCCGCCCACCACGCCTGCGGATACGGCGGCAACGGCTTCGCGAATCGGGTTTTCGCCGATGAGGCCGTCTGAAAGCAGTTTTTCCACGGCGATTTTCAGGGCGACGAATGCGCCGGTAATAGACGCGGTGCGCGTGCCGCCGTCGGCCTGAATCACGTCGCAGTCGATCAGGATTTGGCGTTCGCCCAGTTTTTCCATATCCACGACGGCGCGCAGCGAGCGGCCGATTAAACGCTGGATTTCCTGAGTGCGGCCCGATTGCTTGCCCGCTGCGGCTTCGCGGCGCATACGCGCGGCGGTGGAGGCGGGCAACATCCCGTATTCGGCAGTAACCCAGCCTTTTTCTTTGCCGCGCAGAAACGGCGGGACGTTTTCATCGACGGAAGCGGTGCAGATGACTTTGGTGTTGCCGCATTCGATGAGGCACGAGCCGTCGGCATGGGGCAGGAAATGCGGGGTGATTTTGATGTCGCGCAGGCTGTCGGCGGCGCGGCCGGTGCGGGTGTAATGGCTCATGAACTTTCCTCAAACGATGTCGGAGCGGATTATATCATGGTATATTGCCGCTACTTTCACTCGTATTTTGAAACGGAGTAAAACCATGACAGTCAACAGTATGACCGGCTTTGCCAATGCCGCGGGCGAATGCGGCGGCAAACGGATTAATTTGGAAATCCGTGCGGTAAACCACCGTTATCTGGATGTTCAGTTCCGTATGCCCGACGATTTGCGCCATCTGGAAGGCACGTTGCGCGAGCAGATTGCGGCACAGGCGGCGCGGGGCAAGCTGGAATGCCGCATTCAGGTTCAGGATGTAGCGCAGGGGACGCAAGGGCTGGATGTCAATCAGGATTTGGTGGCGCAGCTTGCCGATTTGAACAAACTTTGGCGCAAGGAACACGGTTTCGGCAAACTGAGCGTGGCCGAAGTGTTGAAGTTTCCGGGCGTATTGGCCGTGCAAACCGAAGATGCGGAAGCGTTCGCCAAAGCCATGCAGGCGCTGCTTGCCCGCGCGTTGAAAGACTTTGCCGCCGCCCGTCAGCGCGAAGGTAAAAAACTGGGCGAACATTTGGTGCAGCGTTTGGACGGCATGGAGGAAATCGTCGATGCTTTGAGCGAATTGTTCCCCAGCCTGCTTGAAGCGCATATGGAAAAAGTCCGCGGCCGCTTGGCCGAAGCCGTCGCCAATATCGACAACGACCGCTTGCAGCAGGAATTTGCGCTGTTTATTCAGAAATCCGATGTCGACGAAGAATTCAGCCGCCTGCGCACCCATATCGCCGAAGTGCGCCGCATCATTACCGAAGGCAAGGGCAGTATCGGCAAACGCTTGGATTTTCTGATGCAGGAATTGAACCGCGAAGCCAATACGCTCGGCAGCAAAGCCATCGCCGCAGAATGCACGCAGGCATCGGTGGAATTGAAAGTGTTGATAGAACAGATGCGCGAGCAGGTTCAGAATATCGAATAAAGCCGGATAAACCGAGGCCGTCTGAAATTTCAGACGGCCTCTCTTGTTTGTAAGGCTGTTCGGGATGTTAAAACAAATCGGATTGAGGCCGGTTTAGATAATCCGACAACGGTTTGGGCAGGCCGTAGTCTGCCAAGTGTTCCGGCGATACCCACAGGCCGTCTGAAAGGTTTTCAGACGGCCTCTGCGGTGTCTGGAAAGGTGTAATCATCAATAAGCGGTGGGTCAGGCGGTGGGTGAGGGCGGGTTGTTCTTCGAGGTCGTCTGAAACGATGCCGAGCTTTTCGGCGCAAACGTATGTTTCGTTCAGGGTTTCAAAACACGGCACGCAATACAGACCGCCCCAAATGCCTTTGGCAGGACGTTTTTCCAGCAGGATTTCGCTGTCTGGGTTGCGGACAATCAGCCAGTAAAGCGGCAGGGTTTGCACTTCGGGGGCGGTTTTTTTGCGCGGCAGCTCGGCGATGCGGTTTTGCTTTTTCGCTTCGCAGATGTCCGCCATCGGGCATTGATGGCACAAGGGTTTTGTCCGTTTGCACACGGTTGCGCCCAAGTCCATCAAACCTTGCGTATAGGCAGGCATATCGGCGTTTTCAGACGGCAGCAGGCTTTCGGCAAGCGTCCAGAGCGAGTTTTCGAATTTTTTGTCCTGCGGATTGCCGTCGCGGTCGAACACGCGGCAGAGCACGCGTTTGACGTTGCCGTCCAAAATGGTTTCGCGGCGGTTGAAGGCAAAGGCACAAATGGCGGCGGCGGTGCTTCTGCCGACGCCGCAGAGGGTTTCCAAGTCTTTGCGTTCGGATGGAAACATACCGCCGAATTGTTCGACGACTTGTTGCGCGGCTTTGTGCAGATTGCGCGCGCGGCTGTAATAGCCCAAGCCAGCCCACAGCGACAACACTTCGTCTTGCGGCGCGGCGGCAAGCGTTTGTACGGTCGGGAATTTTTCCAAGAAACGCGGATAGTAGTCTAAAACGGTGGCGACCTGCGTCTGCTGGAGCATGATTTCGGAAAGCCAGACGCAATAAGGGTTTTGCACTTGCCAAGTCAGGTGGTGGCGACCGTGTTGTTTTTGCCAGCGGATGAGTCGTTCGTAGAAGGGGATGGGTGTGTTCATTAATATCAATCGGGGGTTTTATTTATATTTAAAACAGCATGTTATGGTATAACATCGTGAAAATAATTCTTATTGACTTATTTTTTGTAGGGGTATATAACTCATATAAAGAGACTTTATTGCGGTATTGAAATTATTTATCAACAAGCAAGGAGTATCAGCATGAAAGCAATGGTTTATCACGGCGCAAACGACATCCGTTTTGAAGAAAAACCCCGTCCGCAGATTATCGACCCGACCGACGCAGTGGTGAAAATCGTCAAAACCACGATTTGCGGTACCGACTTGGGTATTTGGAAAGGCAAAAACCCCGAAGTCGCCGACGGCCGTATTCTCGGCCATGAAGGCATCGGTATTGTAGAAGAAGTCGGCGAGGCTGTAAAAAACATCAAAGTCGGCGATAAAGTCATTATTTCATGCGTCAGCAAATGCTGTACTTGCGACAACTGCAAAATCCAACTCTATTCACACTGCCGTAACGGCGGCTGGATTTTGGGCTACATGATTGACGGCACGCAAGCTGAATACGTCCGCACGCCTTATGCCGACAACAGCCTCGTTCCGCTGCCCGACAACGTTAACGAAGAAGTCGCCCTGCTGTTGAGCGACGCCTTGCCGACCGCCCACGAAATCGGCGTGCAATACGGCGATGTCAAACCCGGCGACACCGTATTCATCGCAGGCGCAGGCCCTGTCGGTATGTCCGCCCTGTTGACCGCCCAACTGTACAGCCCCGCCGCCATTATCGTTTGCGATATGGACGAAAACCGTTTGAAACTGGCGAAAGAATTGGGCACGACCCATACAATCAGCCCCGCTTCAGGCGACGTCTCCAAACAAGTCTTTGCCATCGTCGGCGAAGACGGCGTGGACTGCGCCATTGAAGCCGTCGGTATCCCCGCCACATGGAATATGTGCCAAGACATCGTTAAACCGGGCGGTCATATCGCCGTCGTCGGCGTGCATGGTCAATCCGTTGATTTCAAACTGGAAAAACTCTGGATTAAAAACCTCGCCATCACAACCGGCTTGGTAAACGCCAATACCACTGAAATGCTGATGAAGGCAATTTCCAGCAGCTCCGTCGATTACACCAAAATGCTGACCCACCGCTTCAAATTCAGCGAATTGGAAAAAGCCTACGACGTGTTCAAACACGCCGCTGAAAACCAAGCCATGAAAGTGGTGCTGGAAGCGGATTGATTTTAGAGGAAATTTTTGTGTGGGGGAGGGGGACAACCCCCCCCAAGTCTGAATAGTTGCCGAACCACAGCAGCCTTCCCTCACCGTCGGTCATCTCCCGCGGCAGGCCGATCTGGTCGCAGTGGAAGTAGTTGGTCTGCCGTCGGGGACGGTTTTCAGACGGTCTAAAAGAACGTGAATTATTTTCCGATGGGGAAAGTATCAGAGCATTTATGTATCTTATATTTTTCCCAATGGAATTGACGAATATCTTCTTCTGAGGCGTTGGTTATTTTTGATTTTATTGAATATTCCATAAATTTATTTTGTTGATGATTCAAGTCATCCTCGTTTTTCCAGCAGCTTATGCACTCATCACAGCAAAAAAATAGGTTGTTTAAGGTAACATTCCTTTTAATATTGAGCCTTCCTTGCCCATCACATATAGGGCATTCTTTGTACCAAAAGCAGTTGGGACTAGTATTCATCTTGTTGGGTATTCTATTAACAATTCGGTGGCGGGATTAGTGGAATATGCGGTATGGGACAATGCGGGGATTGGAAAGTTCGACAGGCTGTCTGAAAGGTTTTTTTCAGACAGCCTTACAGGTTTGTTGGGGCGGGACTCAACCTACGCTTGTTACAGTTTGCTTTTCATAGATACACAGTTTGTAATTTCCCATCATAAGTATCAACTTCCTTAATGCTATCTATTTTCCATGTATTATCAATATACTTTAGTTTATATATTCTTTGTTTATTAATTTTGCATAAATCCTGTCAGTAGTTACAGTTGCTTGCTTTCCATTAATTTTTATTTCAACAGGTATTTCTAATTTTGAGTCATATTCTGGAGGGAATAAAACGAAAGGATTATTTAATCTTCCCATCTTTCTTTTGTAGTTACATACTTTGAATAGATAATAGAAAGTTTTTCTTTTAAATCATCGTTAGGTAAATCATGCCCTTTGTCTATATAATGATTTGCATCATTTCCCCATTGATTCATTTCAGTCATAAATGATTTTAGTAAGTCAGTTATGTTTTTTTCCATAATACCCTCGATTATTAAATACTAATTTGAAAATACGCCTTCTAAGCAGGAAGGAGAGGCTGGAAATGTAAAATTGTCTTTTATCTTAATAAGTAAAATGCTTTTATTATATGTTACGGCTTGTTTTCCCATACGATT